>BLLT01000175.1 GCA_011958945.1 Lachnospiraceae bacterium
GAGTTTGTGGATGCCGTGCAGACACAAACTCTGGATTGTTCTCCATATATCAATTAAGAGTAGTATACCACAATGGGATACTACTCTCAATCCATAATAACTTAATTCTTTTTGAACTGTTTCCTTATTTCTTCTTACTGTCCTGCTTCTATCATAACATCCAGCATTACATAATCGGAAACTGCGGGAACCGGATCTGCCTCAACAGCGCCTGCTGCGATAAAGCCTTCTTTCTGGATTTCATAATATTTCTCTACTTCGCCGTTCGCTGCGCCTTCGGAAACCTCTTTGCCTGTCAGCCAGTCAGCATCTCCCCTTTGCTCATATACGCTGTCATAATCCTGAGCAACCTGGGTTGCCACATACTGTGCCACTTCATCATAGTGATCGTCAGCCGCATAGTCCATGGCCTTGAACAGAGCCTTGGTAAACCTTACAAGGACATCCTTGTTCGCCTCTGCATAGGAAGGCATTACAATCCAGCTTGCAAGGGATACCGTAGTATCCGAAAATGTCATATTGTCGGACAATTTCGTAGCATCGCTCATTTCTTCAAGAATCTTCAAGCTGTTCGGAGACCATGTAGCACATGCATCCACACCGCCGGAAAGCATTGCAGTAACAATTGCGGAAGCGTCCATATCTACAGCTTCAATATCATCCATTGTCATTCCAACAGAAGTCAGGGAGTTCAACAGAATATCTTCGCTGGAACTTCCGGAAGAATAAGCTACTTTTTTGCCTGCCAAATCTTCTATTTTGGTAATGCCTGCACCGCCGATTAAAGCATCCCCGTTAGAAATATGGGAAAGTGCAAAAATAGATGCCTGGCCGTTGATACACAGTTTATGGGCTCCCTGTCCAATATAACCGATATCAATGCTGCCGGATTCCATCGCCGCAATAATCGTAGGGCCATCTGCAAACTCAACCATTTCCACAGTTATGCCTACTTCATCAAAATATCCTTTTTCTTTTGCAGTAAGCACAGACCAAAGGCTTCCGTAGTTAGGCATATAAGCGATATTTAATTTTACCGGTTCATAGCTTTCTTCTGCTGCTTCTTCTGCAGGGGCTTCTTCCTCAGCCGGCGCCTCTTCTTCTACAGGCGCTGCCTCTTCAGCCGGTGCTGCTTCCTCTGTAGCTGCCGTATCCTCTGCCGGCGCCGGAGCTGCAGGTTCCGGCGAACTGCCGCAGCCAACAAATGTGGCCACCAATGCCAAAGTCAACAGAATACTTAATACTTTCTTCATCTTTTATCCTCCTTATGGTGAACTTTGTTTATAGATAAATATCCGCATATACGGAATATTTACTATCGTTTTACTTTTTCCCTGCCAATTCTCACTACAGGGCTGCTTTTGCGAATATCCCTTTTATTTTCTGACTTCCAGATATTCCTGATATACCTGACCCCAAATATGATTTTTCAATTCCAGGAATTCCGGGGCCATCTTCGTCTCCTGTGTACGCGGATACGGGATATTCACATCCACGACTTCCTTAATCCTTCCCGGCCTTGCGCTCATGATAATCACTTTCTGCGCCAGAATAATGGCTTCATCCACATCATGAGTGATAAAGAAACAGGTTTTCTGCTCCTTTTCCCATGTCTCTAACAATTCTGACTGCAGCTGCGTCCTCGTCTGCGCGTCCAGTGCCCCGAAAGGCTCATCCATCAAAAGCACGGACGGATTCACCGCATATGCCCGGGCGATGGCCACCCTCTGTTTCATTCCGCCGGACAGTTCCTTTGGATAATGGTCCAGGAAGTCCTCCAGCTGCACCATCTTTATGTATTTCATGGCTATTTCTTCTGCCTCTTTCCCCTTAATGCCCTGAAGCCCCAGGCCGAACATAACATTTTTTTTCACGGTCATCCAGGGAAACAGCGCATACTGCTGAAATACAACGCCCCTTTCCGTTCCCGTTCCTTTTACTTCCTTACCATCGCAATATACCGAACCGGAAGACGGCTCCAGCAAGCCTGCAATGATATTCAGCAAAGTGGATTTCCCGCAGCCGGAAGGGCCTACCACACAAATAAATTCATTTTCATAAATGTCAAGGCTTACCCCGTTTAACGCCACCATCTCTCCATTGCGGGAATTGTAAATCTTTTTGACATTATCTATCTTTAATTTTATATTTCTCTTTTCTCCTGCCATCCCGTCAGTTTCCTTTCTAATAATTTAATCACCTTTTCCACTGTAATACCGATGATACCGATAATGATGATGTACAAAAGCATCGGCTCTGACTCAAAACTGTTATTCAATGAGCGGATACGCATCCCCAGGCCGGCGCTCGCCCCTGTGGATTCCGCCGCAATCAGCGTTGTCAGGGCAACCGAGGCTCCCAGCCTCACAGCCGTCATGATGAAAGGTAATGTAGCAGGGGCGATAACCTTTAAAAAGATATCCTTATCCGTTGCCCCCAGCACCCTTGCCGCTTTAATCAGCGTCTCATCAATATTGATAACCCCTTGGTAAATTGTGATAGTCATTATCAGGAAAGTAGCAATCGTAATAACGATAATCTGCGGTTTCCGTCCTACCCCGGCCGAAATAACAACCAAAGGCACATACGCCAACGGAGGAATATTCCTGACAAACTGAATCCAGGGTTCGATAATATTCCTCACCGGCCTGTACCATGCCATCAAAATAGCAGTCGGCAGTGACAAAACAAACCCAAGAACAAAACCGGCACTAACAGAAATCAAACTGCTCTGGATATCTTTCCAGAAAACCCCTCTTTCTATCATTGTCTGTGCAGACTTAAGCGTAACCAGTATATTCGGAAAGCTTCTTGCCGTCTTCTCATTCAAGGATAACAGATACCATAGAACCATAGCCACCAGGAAAGAAATAAGCAGCCATACTTTACTTGGGATTTTCCCACCTTTGTTTTTATCTTTCATCGCAGTTTTCCTTTCTTTTTCTTTTTTTGTGCAAACTATGTTTTTATTATAGAATAGAAACGAACAAACAGGGAGTATGAAATTTTTTCATACTCCCTGTCTGTTTCGCTGCTGTTTTTCTACGGCTTCCTCAAAGAAAAATGCCTTATAACAGCCCTATCCTCTTTCTGCCTTCTTATACCGCTCCGCCATTTCATCCAGGCCCGCGCACTCCACCAACGGCGCTTTCCCTACCGATCCAAACTGGACAATCAGCGTACCTACCACTTCCTTTACACCAGCCTCAATGCATCCGGTGATGGCCGCCACATCTTCATCAGGAACAACCCCTTTCATCAGAGTTTCCATAATTGGCGTCAGGAATACCCTTGGGTCAACCTGTGACTTGTTTTTTTCCAGCAGTTCATAAATCTTCCCGATAGAAGGGCTGTTTTGCTTCTCCGGATATTTTGCAAAAAATTCTTTCATATTCCGTGTAACCGCAAGGCGGATATCGGTATCCACGTTTATCTTGCCAATTCCGCAGGGAATTGCCTGCCTTAGTTCTTCAATGGAAATCCCATATGCATTGTGCACTTCCCCGCCCAATCCATTAATTTCATCCACAATATATTTGGGAACCGTGGATGATCCATGGGAAACTAATACCCCAAATATATTTTCATGGTTCATACATTCCTTGATAGCAATGGCAATCTCTTTCCTAAGCTTTACATCCTTCCCTTTGGAAGGCCCGTGCATGGTGCCATAGGAAATCGCCAGACAATCCACCCCTGTTTTACGGAAAAACTCTACCGCATGCATGGGATTCGTATAGGTGGAGGAAGAAGAAAATACATGGTCCTCCACTCCGGCCAGCACGCCCAGTTCCCCTTCTACGGTGATTCCCCTTTCATGGGCATATTTCACCACTTCTCTTGTCAATTCTATATTTTCTTCAAATGGAAGCGATGATCCATCGATCATGACAGAGGTATAACCGCCGTCAATCGCTGCCTTTACGGAATCAAAATCTTTGCCGTGGTCCAGATGGAGCACTACCGGTATGGGGGAATTTTCCCCATATTTTTTTACCGCTGCGGCAATATTTTTTGCCCCCGCTTTTTTATCTTCCAAAGTCGCGTTTAAAAAATCCGTCCTTCCGCCCATAAACCCATTGGCTAAATCCGCGCCCTGCAAAATCGCTGCGGAGCGGAACATTTCATGTACTTCAATGACCGCTTTCGCCTGCGCTACCGCATTCACATTAAACGCCCCCTGGGCAAAATGATATTTATCCGTTGCCTCTAACAACGGCCTTAAAGGTATTAATGCCATAATATTCCTCCATATATTTTATCCATAGAAACCTCTTTGAAGTTCCTTGTGCCGGATTTCGCGAAACTGTCCGCATAGTCTATTTGCTTATTTGTTTTCCCATCACGAATGTATCCTTTACATTGTTTTCTTCATCCAGCACCACCAGATCCGCATCTTTCCCCTCCGCAATGGAGCCTTTTTTATCAAAAACGCCGATTAACTTCGCCGGGTTCTCCGTCAGCAGCTTAAGCACTTCTTCCAGAGGCCTGCCGGTGAAGGCCATGATGTTCTTTAATGCCTGCCCGGTAGTTAATGTACTTCCGGCACGCACACCGTTGGAGGCGAGTTTCGCATCCCCATCCACTACTACCACATCATTTACCCCCAGTTTATAATTACCGTCAGGAAGCCCTGCTGCCATAATGGAATCGGTAATCGCAACTACCCTGTCAATCCCTTTCGTTTTAATCAAAAGGCGCACTACCCCGGGATGGAGATGCCTCCCGTCACAGATGGCTTCGCAGTAAATATCGGATTCCAACGCCGCCCCCATAATCGCCGGAAAATGCTGATGCAGCAGCTTCATAGCGTTGAAAATATGAGTACAGGACGCCGCCCCGTTTTCAATTGCTTTCATGGATGTATCATAATCCGCACCGGAATGCCCGATAGCTACTACAATACCCAGTTCCTTTATCAATGGTATGGCATCTACGATTCCGTCAATTTCGGGTGAAACAGTCAGATACCGGATATTCCCTTCCGCCGCGTCCTGATATTCCTTTAACAGTTCCACATCCGCATCCCGCAGCAGATGTTCCGGCATGGCCCCTTTAAATTCTTTTGCCAGAAAAGGCCCTTCCAGATGAATCCCCAAAAGGTTGGCCCCGTTGCCTTCCATTTCTTTATGCTTTTTAAACTCATCGATACACCACAGCGTCTGTTCCTTTGTATCCGTCAGCACAGAGCACAGCCATGAAGTAGTTCCCTGTGTTGCCATGAAATGCCCGATTTTCTCCAATTCCTCTGCGGTTGCCGCATTCACATCCACGCCTACCGCCCCGTGAGAATGTACATCGATAAATCCGGGAACTACCTTTTTCCCTGCCGCATCGTATACTTTTGCCCCGTCTTCCGGCCGCTGCCCCAACGGGAGCACATGGATATACCCGCTTTCTATGCCGATGGTCTTCTCCTGAAATACCCCATCCAAATACACTTTACCGTTTACAATATACTGTTCCATTTTTCCCTCATTTCTGCGCAGCTTTCACTTTCACCTTTTCCCCAATTTCTACACAGAATTTTGTTCATGACAGAGTTTGCAGCATCATAGCATCCGCAAACTCTTTGACCCCGTTAAAATTCCATGGTTTGGCCTTGCATTCTTCACGAATCCATGCCAGGTGCTCCAAGCTTTGCCAAGTTTGTGGATACTGCGCGGACACAATTTTTAGGCAAAAGCCTTTTAACAGAAATCCTTCTGTTTAAAATGGTAATTTATCCCTGCTGTCTTTACTGCCTACTCCGGCAGATTTGCCACGAATTCCGTAAACTTTATATTGATATCCGGATGGCTCTGCAGTAAGCTGACCGGGAAATGGGCGGAAGGTTCGCCATAAGCCGCATGGCGTACTACGCTCCGGTGCCAGTCACGGAAACATCCCAGACGGATTTTTCTTGCATGGGAGATCTCATAAATCCCTATGGTAATACAATAGTGGGGCATATCGTCCAGGGCTCCGTTTAAATCCCCAATGGAATTTACCGCCCTGGTTTCTCTGGAAATATCCAGTACCCTTGTTTTTAACGAAAGGAATTCTTCCCCTGACAGTTCATCCTGCGGCTCATTAAAGGCCACATGCCCGTTGATGCCGATTCCTCCAAAAGCAATGTCCACACCGCCCAGCTTCTCTATTAACTCCGGAATATATCCTGTGTTTTCCGGGTCGGGAAATACCCTCTGGCTTTCCGGCATCACCAATTCCGGCTTTATCTGTGTATACACTGTCCGTTCCATAAATCCGCGGAAACTCAGTCTATGCCCCTTATCAATCCACTTTTTATCGTCTGTCAGATATTCGTCCATATTGATGAACCAGACATTTTTCAAATCAATATTCCTGCTGTTCACGATGTCCACAAAGTACGGATACTGGCCTACAGGGCCAACCGGGCAGATAAATACCGTTTTCTCCCCAAGGCTGTTTTTCCTTTTGATTTCTTCCGCCATTTCCTCCGCTATTGAGCGGAATACCGCAGCATTATCCTCCATCACAATCAATGGTATCTTCGGATTTTTTAACAATTCCTCTTTCGTATAATAGTAATAATCATGCATAACCTATACCTCTCTATTCCAGTTCCGCATATGCCCTTCCAGCGCCCTTTTTCACGCAGAGCAATTTCCAGCCGCTCTGCGTCTGTAAATTCTCTGGGGCGCTGTCCTGCCATATGCTGTTTTCCAGTGTTTAACCGTTATAAATTTCGTCTTTCATCATCAGGTGCACCGCACTCTTCTTAAAGGTCAGCGGCAGCGCCAGTATATTCGGGTTTTCCCCCACATATTTCCGCTTTGCATCTTCCAGCGCTTCCTCTATCGTGGCCCTGGTCTTTAATCCCATCCCTCTGGCATAGCCAGGCTCCTGGGCTCCGCAAATATAGATGGCTGAGGTGTTCATTTCCGCAATATGGCCGCAGGAAATCATGGAAAATCCGTGGAACGGATGGAATGCATTGGCATATCTGTATTTTCTGATATATTCTTCATTGGTGGCAAAATATTCTCCCAGCCTGTTCATATCCGGCAGAGTATTCATCTGATCCGTCTGGAACATATCATACATTTCACGCAAATAAGGCCACAGTTCATCATGAAAATATCCGTTGCAGATGGAAGAACAGATAATCACGCACCTATCGCTCATCACCCTCTTATGCCGTATTACCTGTGCGGAAAGGGCCTGCATCATCATAATCGGGTTTGTTCCCATCCCTTCCCCGTAATGGAAAAACTGGGGCATACCGAAAATCATCACATCATATTTCTTCTCCGCAAAAGGTACATAGGTCCTTTTATCCGCCACTTTCCAGGAAGCGGGCTGCATTTCTTTGGCATATCCGGAAAAAACAGCAATCTGCCTGGAGGAAGTATCCAGAACCGCATCGCAGCAGAAAAACTTCTTTCCCATACATTTTTCCATATGCTGGCCGATTTCATCGAATTTAGTCCGCATCATGGAATGTCCGCTCACCGGAACAAAATCCTTCTGGTGCATTACCTTCGGCACATGATGGGAAGCAATGGATCTCCAATGGGTAATCCCCGTAGCGCAATGCTTATAGCCGCCGGAATACCCCCCATAAGGATTGCCCTGGGTATGTCCGATTAAAATAGCCACGTCGCTGTCATACACATACTTATTCATCAGTACCGGGTCGCCCCTGTCCGTCAATCCCAGATCCACCAGATGCTCATAATCCTCGCTGTCATGATTAATAATCTGTCCGCAGTTCCAGAACTCCTCGAACAGTTCTTTTCCAAGCACGCCCCGGATTTCCTGCTCCGTATTTTTCCTGTGCAGCCCATTGGAGCAAATCAGAAGGATATCCTTTTTCTCCACTCCCGCCGCATATAACTCTTTTAAAATCAGCTTAATCGAAATCTTCCTGTGGGAAGTTGGCTGCTCGCCCCCCTTTACCCTGTCAGGGAATACGATTGTCACCTTAGACCCTTTCTTCGCCAGTTTGGAAAGCGGTTCCATCCCCATAGGATTCCTCAAAGATTCCAACGTTTTTGCTTCCAGTTCTTCTTCCGGGATACACGGCGGGTCCGCCACTGTTTCCCCCGGGATAAATACATCCGTACTATCCGGCAGTTCTGCTGCCATTGTACCCTGCCCATACTCAAATTCCAGTCTCATAATTACCTTTCCTTCCTTTCTTTTCTACTTTAAATCTATCCCATATTATTTTTTTAGGCCTTTCCCATATAAGTCCGAATAATCTCCAAATATTCCTCCGGATAAAAACCGATTTCCCCCTGGAATCTGGTCAGCGCTATCAGCCCTCCATCGATTTCCGGAATAGATGCCAGCATAGCGGCATTGTCTGCCTTTAGGCCGCCGCCGTAAGCTACTGGGAGGCCGCCGGTGCGTTCCTTTACAAACCGGGCAATCATCTGGATATAATCTTTCCCTGCCGGCGTCTTCCCCGGCCCGATAGACCATATAGGCTCATAAGCTATGGCCACCTTGGACATATCCACACCCTTCAAGCCTATTTCCAGCTGGCTGCCCAAAACTTCCTGCCATCTGTCCTGTTCCTCTGCACTTTCCCCTATACAGTATAAAACGGAAAGCCCGGCGTCCACTGCCGCTTTTATTTCCTGATTCAGAATCCGGTTTACCGCATCCGTATCCTTCACCCCGGCTTCCGCCATAATCCCCAGTTTATCTCTGCGCTCTTCGCAGTGACCGATTAATACGCTCGAACAGCCCATTGCCTTCATGGCCTTTCCTGTCCGGTTGGATGTAAAAGCGCCAAAATTCCCTCCTTCCTTCACATCTTCCCGGAAAATCCCCTGCGGCCCTATGGCCAGATTCCTGCTCCCTTTTGCCGCTGCCGCCGCTGACAGGAGATGTGCTTCGGGAAGGTACATCACGAATTCCACCTCATCCTCCCCATATTTTGCCAGGGCTTCCTTCGTGTTTTCCACGATGTAGGCCCCCCAAGCCTCCACCGGGGCAATACTGTTCACGCCGCCTAATTCCTTCGGGATATCGAACCTTTTTAAATTTAAATAAATATGCTTCATTTTTCACTCCATTTCTGCGCAGCCTTTGTGCGTATGTCAAGTTTGTGGATGCCGCGCAGACACAAACTTGTGATTGAAAATTTTCAATTTTCAATCTTTAC
>BLLT01000176.1 GCA_011958945.1 Lachnospiraceae bacterium
TATCCCGAGGCACACCCGATTATCCTGTGAGGGCAATCTGGGGCAGCCCCAAAAAGAGAATAGAGTAAGTTTGAATGACCTTGTAGAGCGGATGATTCCTTTCTATGAGGTCATTTTAAGTTAGAGGGATGGAGAGAGAAAGCCTTGAAAATAAAGGGATTGAGAGGTATCAGGTGCTGGTACGGTTTGATTCAGAGGGGCATGTTTCCCGTGTGTTTTGCTTCTGAATGGTTTTTGGGGAAAATGGGTAGAGGATATGCGAGATTGCCTCCCTAGGATAATCGGGGTTGCCCCTGAACAAAACAGAAAGCCGGGAAGCCGCATAAATGGCGGACTTTCCGGCTTTTGATAGGGGGCGTGATACCTTTTTGATACCTATATCTTGATTATTTTCTTATTATACCTTATAATATGAATCGTGATTAGAGTGCCTTTGGTTGTTGGCTTGGCAATTTTTTCGTGCGCTTCGTTTGAATTTGAGTTCAATCTTTCAGAAAAAGTAAAAGCAAAAATTTGTATGGAGGGAAGAATGATTATGACAATGATGATTGCATGTATTGAAATGGTGGCTGTGGGCGTTTGTGGAGTGTGCCCTGCTAAGTCAATTTAGATAAGGATTAAACGCCGAGGGGTTCGAATCCCCTGCACTCCATTACGTTATTAGGCTACCTAAAGGGGCTGTAAAAAATCTTGTGTCTATGGTTAAAAACTCTTCATTGATATGAACCAGATATGTAAAAATTCGTTGTCGAACAGAGCCGATTTTATGTTGTCGAATTTCTTTTCTGATAATAGTATTGCCAATTTCTCTGTTTCTATACTTATATTTCAAATTTTTTGTACACCAATCAGGCATTAGCAGGAGAAAAATAATATGTGGGCGCTGCCCACACCCGGCCTCCAGAATAAGGCTGGATTTTTCTGGCAATACTGCTAATGCCAATAGAATAGGGCCGGAACACTTCTTGATAAGATAGGGTGTTCCGGCTTTTTCTTTTTACAGATACCGGGTAAGCCTGTCCCCATAAAGGACGATCATCTGGTTGAGCACCTGATCCCAGTTCCGATAACGCTGTGTCCATTTTTTGACCACGTTCCCGCTGGCAAGGTAAAGCATTTTTTCCAGTGCAGTGTCGCTGGGGAATACACTTTTTGTCTTTGTCACTTTCCGGTACTGGCGGTTGAGCCCCTCTATGATATTTGTGGTATACATGATACGCCGGATATCATCGGAAAACTGAAAGAAAGAGCTGACGTCTTCCCAGTTGTTTTCCCAGTTACTGACTGCATAGGGGTATTTCTTTCCCCATTTCCCTTTGATCTTTTCCAGTTCTGACAGGGCAGCCGTCTCATTGGGGGCATTGTATACAGATTTGAAATCGGAAGAAAATTTTTTCAGGTCACTGTAATTGACATATTTAAAGGAATTACGCAGCATATGGATGACACATCTTTGAATCTGGGCATCCGGATAGACTGCGGCTATGGCTTCCTTAAAACCTGCAAGCCCGTCCACACAGAAGGACAGCACATCCTGCACGCCGCGGTTTTTCAGGTCATTTAACATCCCCAGCCAGAACTTACTGGTCTCATTGGCGCCTACGGTAATGCTGAGGATATCCTTATAACCATCTGCCGTTATCCCCAGCACGATATAGGCGGCGCGGCTTAGAATACGTCCGTCTTCCCTGGCCTTGTAATGGATGCAGTCCATGAATACGAATGGATAGATGGGATTTAAGGGACGGGGCTGCCATTCTTTGATTTCCGGCAGGATCCGGTCTGTAATCTTGCTGACCATTTCAGCGGACAGTTCCATCCCGTAAAGTTCCTGTATCTGGTCATGGATATCCCTTGTGCTCATGCCCCTTGCATAGAGGGATATCACTTTTTCTTCAATACCGGAGATATCCCTTTGGTATTTGGGGATGAGTTTAGGCTCAAATTCACCGTCCCGGTCTCTTGGGACGTCAATCTGGAATTCCCCATACTGGCTCTTGGGGGTTTTGGGAGAATGGCCGTTACGCTTATTGGATGTGGGGGTATCGCCTTTCCGATTCTTTTCATAACCAAGGGAGGCATCCAGTTCCGCTTCTATAAGTTCCTGAAGGATATCCTTGAAGCTGTCCCTTAACAGGCTGTAGACATCAGCCACGCTGTTTAAGTTGTTATCTGCAATAATCTGTCGTATTTGTTGTTTTGTTGCTGGCATAAAAATACTCCTTTTCGATAAGAATTGTCATATCTTAATTCTTACCAAAAAGGAGGTATTTTTTTCCAAAGACACAAACTATTTTACACTACCTACCTAAATGGTAGCCTTTTCTATATCAATCTTTATTTCGTATTCATTAACACAATCTGCATATTTATTTTGTATCTAAGGCTTTATATAGTTTTTGCTGTAAATCTCCTGCATGACTATATTCTATGTATTCTATACTTCCTAAATCACTAATTGCTTTAGTGGCTTTGTCTTTAAGTATAATTACAGGTTTACCTAATCCATAGGCAAGCCCTTGCTCTAACATAACATTAGGATTAAGTCCAGATATATTGATGATAGCCATTTGACAAGACTGTATTTGTTGGCATATTTTACACATAATATCTTTGTTAGTAATTTCGTTATCGGCTTTATAGTATTGATATCCCAATCCGTCTAGAACAGGAACGATACCATAATTATAACTGTCTTTGTATTCATCAGAAAAAGGCATAGCAATAAATATTTTATTATTTTGATAGTCTGGGTTGAGAGGGCAACCTTCTGAACCTATTTTAAAACATTTGCGCATTTGGTGTGGTAAAATCTTTTTTTCTGTTATCTTTAAACGCTCAGTTTCTATATCAGACTTGATTTTCTCAATTAAGCCAGTTAAGGTGTTTAGAAAGTATTCGATAGTGGCATTTCTTACAGTTTTTTGTGTAGAGGATAAATCATAAGTATTGCATGACATATGCGTAATATTGAGATTGACAAGTGTATTATACTTATCTAATAAATAGTTATATTCTTTAACCCATGATTTATAAACATCAGCATATACATATTCATTATTTTTTGAATATATTTCTATTCTATCATGTAAATTCTTGATTTCAAACGATAAAGCCTGCATATCATTAAAATTCATTTTATGACCTCCACTTGTAACTGTTATTTTTCTTGTCATTTCCTTTTTCATCAACACTGCTACTCGTAGCAGGCCAGTTGATTTTCCATTCAAAATATTCGTCCTCCGAAATTTCTCCGCTTTTTAGTTGCTCTTTCCGCAGACACCACTCCCGCATGAAATCATTGACTAAACCGTACTCTAGCCACATACCTACAGGGGCATGAGCAGGCCAGTCGTCATTGTCATAATATCGCACCGATTTATCATCAGAAGCGTTGCATTTGCCGGGATTGCGGACAAGCTGAAATAAATGGATCGTGCTACGGTCATCTTCGTCAAGCCAAAGGAATGTAAGCATAATATCTTCGGCGCAACCGGGAGTAACGCCAATAAAATGGATATAATTGACGTTCAGTATCTTTGCCATTTCCATTAAAGTGTTGTTTTTGGGAACACGATAGCCAGATTCATACTGTGCGATACGAACATCAGCATTACGTTCCTCATATCCCAATTTCAAGCCTAATTCACGCTGTGTCAAGCCCCGGAACGTGCGTATTCTCTTTATCCGTTCTCCTAATACCATAGTCATGTGTCCTTTCTGAAAATTAGAGTGATTGTTTTGAAATTATCATGTTACACCTGCTCCACAACTCGTCTTTATAGGAAAATACATCTTTGTCAATCTTTCTTTCAGCAAAGCCGACTTTTTCATAACATTGCTTTGCTAATACGTTTTCACTGAAAACATTTAGTTGAACCGCTTTTGCGCCGGTTATCTGAAAAGCGAATTGCAGAGACAGATTCAGCATTTCTTTTCCGTAACCTTTTCCACGTTTGGTTTTATCAACAATAACAAATTTAAGAAAACCAATATTGTCTGCTGTATTGACAGAATAACAGAAGAAGCCTACTGCCTGTCCGCTGTTTTCAGTTGCGACATAAGCACTGTCCGTCCAGTCCATTGCATTTTTCTCTAATAAATCATGGAAAGATTTTTGTGTCATGGGGTATGGCAAAAGATTGGCACACCAAAAAGCATGAGTTCTTTCGTTATCAATCCATTTTGATACATATTCGTAATCTTTGCTTGGTATATACGGTCGGATTCTCATAAATGGAATGTCCTTTCTCCAATTTATTGATAAATTTGTTATAGGCAGTACACCATAATATATTCTTCTTCATTCTCCCTTACAATTTCAAAACCAATCTTTAAATACATCTTTGCCGCATAATTGGCTTTTTGAACAGAAAGAGAAACCCGGCTGTACCCATGTGATTTAAGCAGGGTAAGAATTTCTTTCATCATAGCCGTTCCAATACCAAAGCCCCGGTATTTTTTATAAAGAGAGATTGCCAAAGAGGGCGTTTCATCATCTATATGTCCGTAATCGTTCATAATGCGAACCCAAACAGCCCCAACAATCTTACCGCCAAGCTCTGCCACTAATCCCCAATCATCTTTGGATTCCCCAAAATGCTTAACATAAATCTGTAATTCGGGAGATGAAATAATACTTTTGGTTGGAGGTTCGATACCCTCTGGAACAAAAATTGCTTCATATAGAAAATTATCCAGTAACGGATATTCCTGTTTTTGTATTTCTCGTATCGTATACTCCATAGCTTACCTCTCAATTTTGTATTCTCCATATATTCTAGCATAATTCAGATAATACAGCAACAAAAACTTATCAGAAATGCTAAATTTAATAAAAAAGATAAGTTTAACAAATAAGCTATTGACAATAACAGAAATGTTAAGTATAATTTAAATACAGCATTTAACAAAAACGCTAAATAAAAGGAGGATATTGAATGAAGAATGAACTATTTGTAACTGCTGGGGAGGTGGCGCAGGAGTTGGGTGTTTCCAAACCATTTGCTTACAAATTAGTACGACAGATGAATGAGGAACTGGAAGAAAAAGGTTTTATCACAATCGCCGGACGTGTCAGCAGAAAATATTATGAAGAAAAATTCTACGGCATGGCGCAGGCGGCGAACTAAGGAGGGCAGATTATGGCGGCATATAAAGATGAACAGCGTGGAACGTGGTATGTATCGTTCCATTATTATGACTGGACGGGGAAGAATTGCCGAAAAGTCAAGAGAGGTTTCAAGACCAAAAGAGAAGCTACGGAGTGGGAACACCATTTCCGTATGAAAGAAGCGGCTGACTTGGATATGACTTTCGGTGAATTTGTGCAGGCATACACAAGGGATATGAAACCTAAGTTAAAACACAATACTTGGCTGACAAAGGAGCATATCTTACGCACAAAATTGCTACCGTACTTTGAGAACAAGAAAATGTGCGATATTCGTGCAAAAGATATTATCCAGTGGCAGAATGAGCAGATTTCCTATCGTGATGAAAAAGGAAAGCCTTATGCGCCGACTTATCTGAAAACTCTGCAATCTGAATTGAGCGCATTATTTAATCATGCGGTGCGGTTCTACGAATTAAAGAGCAATCCCGTTGTCAAAGCCGGACCGTTTGGGAAAGGGAAAGCAGAGGAAATGCTTTTTTGGACGAAAGAAGAATATCTGAAATTCATTGAAGCAGTAAAGGATAAGCCATATTCCTATCAGGCATTTCAGATTTTATACTGGTGTGGCTTGCGTGTTGGCGACAACATGGTACTTGTCAACTAAATGACATAATGATAAAATAGATATAAATTTTATTATTAAAATAGACAAAAAAATTTTAATCTTAAAAATAATGAATATTTATCAAGATAAATTTGGTGGTACAAAATGACAAAGGAATTTCAGGCGGGTTACTACAAAATTGAAGTAACAGATATTATAGAAAAAATGTATTGTAAATGCTTTGTTCCTATAAGGATTGACAGGTGGTTTGATAGAATCCAGATTCAATCTGAATATAATGCACTATTATTGCAGATTTATCGGAGAATAGGTCATATAGAGGGCATGGTCGCTTTACTAAATTGTGAAGAAATAGAAAATATTAATGGTCTGATTGACAGAATTAATTTTATGTACTGTCAGCCAGATGGGAAACCGGCATTAGATATTTTCAATTTTTTTAGCCAAATTCATGGAGATGAATTAATGATACAATCCTTAAAAGACCAAATAACATTATATTCAGACATAAATGTGTTGAGGTCTAGACATAGAAAAAAGTTCATTATTTTAAGAAATGTCATTTCTGCATTAAGGGAAGAATTTAATCCGGTTTCACCTGAAAGAATTGGAGAAAGCATAGATGATTTGCTTGATGTGACATTGAAATATGCAAAGTATTTTAAAGAGCAGAATGATGTGCTAAATCCAATTTTATTTAGCGGATTGCTTATGTATCAGTTATTGACATTAGCTCCATATGAACAAAATAATATTGTTTATTCATCTTATGCGATGGAAAAGTATATGCAAAAACTAAAAGTATTACCAGAAGTTTCATTTCCGTTTGCAAAGCTAATCCGTAATAACATAAATGAGTGTGAGGATCGTATGGCAGAGGTAAGATGGTCGTGCAATATAAATCCGTGGCTAACTTTTTATTTAAACATAATGGATAAGGCGTTGGAAACAGCATGTAGATTTATTCAGGAGAAACATAAGCATATGGAAACAAGTATAAATACAGTAAAAAGGGTTAAAAATATCTCTCCAAATATGAGAAACAAAATGTTAATGGAATTAGGGTTCATGCAACAGATGCCGTTTTTCCGGATAGAAGATGTAATGAATCACTGTGACATTACACACAGCACAGCAGTAAAAATGGTAAATACCTTTATTAAACTGAAAATTGTAAAGCAGGCAGATAATAAGCAGCGGTATCGGGTATATGAATATGTATCACTGACGGAATGTATTAAGAAAATATGAGAAATGAAAAAGTTTCATATATATGGTAGGGATTAATGAATGTAATAGCGGGATTAAAATAGAATGTGTTTGAAAGATATGATATTATAGACAAAAAATGGCAAAAGTCTAAAATTTATGATGAAAAATGAACGAGATTGTGGTAAAATGATAGATAATCAAGTGTTATCCGTCAGTTTGGCGAGATAGAAAGGGTATGGATAATTGATAGTTATCCGTTGGAAATCGAATTGGAATTAAAAGATGGATAATGTAATGGAGAAAAGGGCATTTCCATTGAATTATATGTGTGTTTACATAAGAATCGGAAAAATATCTCGTCAGCATATTTGAATACCATATAGTAAATGGAACACTGGCCTTTGCAACAACATGTTCAGTTACTATTGTTTCTGGGCATTGCAGACTACATGATATGGGAGTGTAAAAGTTGGAAGGTGGAATATTCCTACTTTTATAGCCTAAACATGGTAAACAGATTCCATAATTTTATCAAGTGTCAGTATATGTTCTAACTTGGAGAGGAAAGCAAATATATTAACAAGTATAATATACTTTTTGTGATTACAAATCGGGATATCGAAAGTATTATCTAGCGTATGATGGATGTAGTGCTGACAGTGCCAAACATCAATTATTTTCAAGTAATAAAGATGTAAAGAAAGTTGTTTAGGTAACTGTATAATCTTACTAACCCACTTACTGCTAACACCATTAAAATTTAAACTTATTTTTACTACTAAGGAGATTTGTATGTCAAATAATCCAGAAAATGCGTTTTTAAGACTTGGATATGCTCTTAGGGAATTAAAAGACTATCATAATACTACAATTATTTTAGGGGCAGGATGTTCTCTAAGTTCGACTTCCAATGATATTTCTACAGTCGGAATTATGAAATCATGTCTTTTAGAACATAATATATCTATAAAAGAAATAGAATCCTATACGTGGGAAGAATTATACAAAAAATTTATTGATATTGTTTGGGAAGGAAAAGCACAGAAAGAGCGTCAATTTTTATTAAAAAAGAAGTTGGATAATACAGAACCATCAGAAGGGCATAAGTATTTACGTACCCTCATAGAAAAAGGGTATATACATAATGTAATAACCACAAATTTCGATATGCTTTTAGAAAAGGCATTAAATGGTCTTTCATATAGAAAAAGGGTAGGAAATAATGATTATAAAATCATAGGCCAAAAGCCTATGTTTAATCTCATGAAGATACATGGTGATCTTGAAGACGGTGAGTTTCGTTTTGCGCCTCATGAGCTAATGAAATTACCAGAAAACCTGTGTAAAGATATCGTAGCGAAGACTTCGGGGCTTTTGCTATTTTTAGGCTATAGAGGACAAGATATAGGCCTTATGAATGCCATTAGCTCTTTACATGATTTTGCTGTATATTGGATAGATATCAATGGTCCTCATATAAATGACGTTTATGAAAGTAGACATATTTATGAACTAATGGCTCAAAGGGATTCAATAAATAATTTCTTATGTGGAAAAGAATTTGGCGATTTTCAAAAGATTACAGAAAAATTATATAATTTTCTTATTGAATCAAAGTATAGTAATATAGTTAAATCGAAAGAAATGGTCATAAATAAACAATGGAATGAAACTTCTATTGTTGAATTGTTAAAAATATATGACCGTATATATGAATTTTTTTTAGATATCCTAAACAAATCTGAAGCCATAGGAAAAAAGTTACATAAATCAGAGTCGTCAAAAAATTATTCTGAATGTTATAAACAATGTTTATATAGTTATCTATATTTTTTTAAAAGCAAACAATTACCTTCATACCTGTTGCATATTCCAAGAAATGAAGTTGATGCACTAATTATTGGAGTCTCAATAGAAATTATTGTTCGAAGCCAAATTTATGATGTCAATTGTGATGTTTATCTTTCGGAATTAAAAACTGAGATAGATAAAAGAGCAATTCCAGAAAATTATGACAAATCTTTCTGGAATGCGATTTCAAGAATTGTTTGTACTAATAAACAAAACCCTAAATTGATTAAACTAAATATCAATCAAAATCTC
>BLLT01000177.1 GCA_011958945.1 Lachnospiraceae bacterium
AACGCTGGCCGCATCGCCTCACACCCCATACTGGTCTGAACCCGCCCGCCACCCCTGAGAGATACCAGCCGGCTTTATTCAGGTATCCGGGGAATATCTGTAACCATCTTTCTTTCCCCTAATTTCCCTTATGCCCGGTGGTACTTATCATGTTGTTAATAAAAGAACTCTACATATATCTGAATGAACAATGTATATGGAACATGTTTTTTTATATCTCTAAACCAAGAAAGGCCTGTCCGTCCGGGCAGGTCTCTCTTGGCTGTTTGTTGCAGGATTATTAATTTTGCGTTATATTACTCATCTGTCAGGGTAAAGTATTGCATATCATATGGCAGTCCATCCAGCGTATACCCCAAACTGCTTTACAGGCACAAACCATGCATGGAACCCTCCCTCTTTCCGGCATCCGGCTCGCCGCAGGACGGGCTCACTCATGCCCGCGGCTCCCGCCTTCATACTCCCTCACGCGCCTGTAAAAAGTAGATGGTTTCAGTCCTAACTCGTGCATCGCCTCTACCCCCCTGATACTGCCGGACTTCCATCTTCCGTATACCTCCATAAATCTTCCTTCGTCAATGGCAACCGGCTTACGTCCTTTATACTTCCCCTTCTGTCTGGCAATCTCAATCCCCTCCCTCTGGCGGTCTAAGATATACTCCCGCTCCAACTGTGCGATTGCTCCAAAGACTGTCAGCATGAACTTCCCTGACGGTGTCTTGGTGTCAATCGCCTCTTTTTTCGATATGAAGTCCACGCCCTTATATTCCAGCCTTTCCACGATATCAAGCAGGTCTTTTGTATTGCGGGCGATGCGGGAGATGGACTCCGCCACCACCACATCCCCCTCACGCACATACTGGAGCATGGCCTCCAGCTGTGCCCTGTCTTCCCGGGTATTGCCCGTTGCCTTCTCCATGAACACCTTCCCTGCGCCCAACTCGCGCATGAGGGCTTCCTGCCTTTCCGTGTTCTGTTCTTCTGTACTGACTCTGATATATCCTACTTTCATACTGCCCCCTTACTCTGCGGAATCACATCCGCAGGAAACCGCAAAACGCTACACAGGATATAATGCGGCATTAGGACTGTGCCAATAGGCCTCGGTTTTCCCCTGGCACATCCCAGAAAACGGAAAGCCACCCTAATGGCACAGGAAAACAGCGGCCAGAACCCATGCCATTAGGGGATACCCCAGAGAGATGGTATATGCCCGCCAGCTTCCCCGGAATGCCCCGGAACGCAAAAAAGCACCCGTACCGCCCCATCCAGCAGGGAAGCCGTATATGGGGGCGGCACAGGCGCACACGAGCCGCACAGGCACGCAGGGGCGGCACAGGCGCAGGAGGCTTCAGCCACCCTTCTTCCTTATGCCATTATTCTGGAAGACCAATGCGATGCCCGCAATAGACTCCGCCCGGATACGCACTGCCAATGCCATCTTGGCGGCCTCGGGGAGCCTGCTGCACTGCACCCAGCTTACAAACCCCGCCTCACGCGACGCAAAGGCCTTCAGCGTCTCCGCCACAACTGCGGGCAGGGGGCTGGTGCATGAGAAGTCCAGATAACGCTCACTGCCGGACTGGAAACCTGCCCCCCGCGCTGACAGGCTCTGCATCTTCATCCACAAATCACCCGCGCTTGACGCAAAGGATGCCACGCCCGGCACGCAAAGGGTATCGCCCGCCCTCATGCAGGAAAAGAGCGCGCCAAGACTGCCCAGCCCTGCGGTATCCTTCTCCGCCACCCCCATCTTCCTTACAATACAGGCCTCCTCCTGCCGGCAGATAACTCCATACTTCCGGCTGGCGTTATGGCTGCCGCTGTTTTTCGTATCCCTCACTGCCATGACTCATACCTCCAAAACTTTTTATTTTAAAAATATAATGGCAATTCACGGGGAACGGGAAAGACATCCGTATGCGGGTTGGGAAAAGGCATCCCCTATATACCGCCAAAAGGGAAATCCGCAGACGGGGGATAACCTGCAGTTTTTGGACAGCCAGGCCGGGAAGCGGCTCATCTCGGCACCCCGGCGGCTCCTTAGGCGGTACGACTTACGGGTTTTTAGGGGAGGATGGAAGGTTCCCCCTATATGGGAAAACCAGCAAAAATATGGGTACCCCATTCATCAGACAATGCCCCGGATTGCATCCCGGGCTTCTTTTAGGCCATATCAGATTACATTTCAGGATTCTTTTGGATTGTACCAGATTACATTTCAGACCACATATTACATCCCGCCCGGAGACTGCCGCCGCCGGACTGCATGGCTCATTTTTTTCATCTTGAAAAAAACGCACCCTAGTTTGCTTTTTATGAGCATGAGTTGGATTGGGAAGAATCTTCAGTTGGCACATCTGGAAACCCAGTTGGCTTCCTTAAGGTGCTGAGTTGACTCCCGGCGGCAGTCAGTCTGTCAGAAAAAGGTATGAGTTGGCCTTATGGGAAGGCTATATGGCAGTTTTTTTAGCGAGATGGGTGGTTTCTACCCTTATTTGTATCGTTTATGAGTTGCTACCTGATATCGGCTATTCCTAATGTCTTCATTTTCAAAAATTTTTTGAAGACAGAAAGGAAGGTATCTAAATGCCAAAAAAAGAAACATATAATAAAACCAAAAATATTCCATTGCCCCCTGAACTCGTTAACCAGCTGTGCGACCACTTCCAGACAGACAATGCTTCTGAAGCAATCCGCAAGGGGATACACGAGTTTCTGACCAAATCTTCTTACAGTAAAAGAATGGATGACTTTGCACTTCATCAGATTATTCTTACTGTTGAAGAACGCACAACTATAAAAAAATATTCCATCCGTATCACAGATGATATGGACAAGGCTCTCAAAGCTTATGCAACCAATGATACAAGCTTTAACACCGTTACGGTAATGCTGGCCAACTACCTTT
This sequence comes from Lachnospiraceae bacterium, assembly GCA_011958945.1. GTDB lineage: Bacteria > Bacillota > Clostridia > Lachnospirales > Lachnospiraceae > Kineothrix. The sequence continues at coordinate 2,912 of BLLT01000177.1, forward strand.
ACTTCTCCGGTGCGGCACAAGCACCCTCCACACCGGCAAAGGCATCCAGCCTTCCCGCACCGGGTAAGTTTGAGCCTGACTATTCCATGAAACTTCTGCCACTCGCAGGAAGCAAATGGTCTCCCGTGATGCAAGACGCAATCAAGAAAATCTTCGACTCTTCAGGCAAACGCTGGCAGACCAGCATTGATGCTTTTGTAGGCGCACTTGGTATTTTTTCCAATTTCAAGGTTGCAGACCATGAGGTCATCAACGACATAGACCTAAGGAAAGTCAACCTTTACCGGGCAATCCGCGATTATATGTATATACTCCTTGAAAAAATGCTGTCCAAACCAGTTGACGAGGATACATTTGGGCAGTGTAAAAGCCTGCTAAATAATGGAGAGCATCTGAGTGATGCAGAGGTTAACCTTGATGCCGCCGCATGCTTCCTGTTTACAACCCTATTGTCAGTACGCAATACCGGCCATACTTTCAGCGGGAAAGCACTATCCACATACAGGAAAAATATGGATGCCATTGCCCTTCTCAACGAAAGGATGAAAGATACCGAAATTTATGGGCGGTATGCGTTGGAGCTTATTGAAAAATATATGAAAAGCGAGGATTCCATCTTTATCATAGACCCCCCGTATATTGATACAAATATATACAAATCATCCATCATAATCGATGAGAAGTATGACGCTGAAAAGGAGGAATTCGGCTATAAAGAGCATATGCGACCTGTCACGATATTAGACGCTCTTATATTTCGCGCCTCTTCGACTCAGGTCTGAATCCTGACGAGATACGCCGGATTGCCGGACATGAGAACATCGAAATGACGATGAAGTACTGCCGGGGTCGCAAGTCATCGGAAGAACTTGAGAAAGTTCTGGAGCAGAGTCTTTCAACCTGAAGGACGAAAAAAGTGTAACAAGATTTGTTACACTTTTTACCCCAAAAAATGAAAAAGAAAAAGGCAGAAATGCCCGTTTTATCAGCATTTCCGCCTCCCAAAAAAACCAACGTGCGCAACCGCACAAAAAACGTGCGCTAGAGGATTCGAACCCCCGACCTTTTGGTCCGTAGCCAAACGCTCTATCCAGCTGAGCTAAGCGCACATTCGCTGCGGCTGTTCTGCTTTATTTAGCAGAACCTTTCCGCAACGATTATATTTTACACGCATATCCTCTAATTGTCAAGGAATAAAATAAAATATTTTATGGTTCAATCCATTTCCGCCCCAAAAGCTTGCATTCCCTTACGGTCATTTACCCGCATTTTCACTCATTCCCCGGAAATGAAGGAATTCCTGCAAATCCTTTCGACAAATCCTCATCAGAAGGAATATAATCCGACATTTGTCCGTCATGGAACTTCCCATATGCCACCATATCAAAATATCCTGTGCCGGTAAGCCCGAAAACAATGGTTTTTTCCTCTCCTGTCTCTTTACATTTCAGTGCTTCATCAATTGCAACTTTTATTGCATGAGAGCTTTCCGGGGCGGGCAGGATACCTTCTACCCTGGCGAACCGCTCTGCCGCCTTGAACACTTCCGTCTGTTCCACGCTGACTGCATCTAACAGCCCATCATGGTACAGCTGGGAAACTACGGAACTCATGCCATGATACCTTAAACCGCCTGCATGATTAGGGGCAGGCATAAAGCCGCTTCCCAGCGTATACATTTTGGCTAACGGACATACTTTCCCGGTATCGCAGAAGTCATAAACATATTTCCCCCTCGTCAGGCTGGGGCAGGAAGCCGGTTCCACCGCAATAATCCGATAGTCCGCTTCCCCTCTCAGTTTCTGTCCCACAAAAGGTGAAATCAGCCCGCCCAGATTGGAACCGCCTCCCGCACATCCGATAATGATATCCGGCTTAATATCATATTTCTCCAATGCTGCTTTTGTTTCTTCTCCAATAATGGACTGATGAAGAAGTACCTGGGACAATACGCTTCCAAGCACATATCTGTATCCTTCCATACTGGTAGCTGCCTCTACGGCTTCCGAAATCGCACAGCCCAGGCTCCCGCCTGTTCCAGGGAACTGTGCCAGTATCTGGCGCCCCACCTTGGTGGTATCCGACGGCGATGGCGTCACCTGTGCACCATAGGTACGCATTACTTCCCGGCGGAACGGTTTCTGTTCATAAGAAACTTTTACCATGTACACCCTGCAGTCCAAATCGAAATAGGCACACGCCATGGAAAGGGCTGTCCCCCACTGCCCTGCCCCAGTCTCCGTTGTTACCCCTTTTAACCCCTGCTGCTTCGCATAATAGGCCTGGGCAATAGCCGAATTCAGCTTATGGCTTCCACTGGTATTGTTTCCTTCAAATTTATAATAGATTTTCGCCGGCGTATCCAGCTTTTTCTCCAGGCAGTAAGCCCTTACCAATGGCGCCGGGCGGTACATCTTATAAAAATCCCTGATTTCCTGCGGAATATCAATATAAGCATCCGTATCGTTTAATTCCTGCTTCACCAGTTCATCGCAGAAAACTCCCTGTAACTCCTCAAAAGTCATCGGTTTCAGCGTTCCCGGGTTCAACAGCGGGGCCGGTTTATTCTTCATATCCGCCCGTACATTATACCATTGTTTCGGCATCTCGCTTTCTTCCAAATAAATTTTGTAAGGTATCTTCTTTTCTGACATTTCCATTCTCCTTTCTTTTTTCCCTCGAGCAGAACAAGGACAACGAATGCTCCGCATTCTTCCCTGGCTGCCTATAGCGATGTAACGTCATTTCCTGTTATATCCGTCTATCGACGGACTTCCTATAAGGGAACAAAGAATCCGGCAAGCCAAACCCTCGCGCCGGAGCGCGGCTGCATCAGCATCCATATTCCCTTAGCCCTAATTACACTTCCCTTAGAGGGTTTTGCCGTATAGTAAATGAAGTTTCCTATACAACAAAAAAATCCCATCCCAGCTTTACTGCCGGGACAGGACATATTTACTATTCCTGCGGTGCCACCCTGCTTGATGCTCTTCGCATCCACTTACGATATGCCATCACATACCCGCTTCTTAACGGAGGTTCTACTCCGGCGCCCTTACTCCCATTCCCGCAGAGTCCTCTTCCGCACAACGGTTCTGGTTTTAGTTTGCTCTCAAAAGCCCATTCCATACAGCAATCCGTACTGCACTTCCACCTCCTGCAGCTCTCTGTAACATCTTTTCTGTATGTACTCATGCTTTATCAACGATTTATTAAATTCTATGCAATATTTGTGAAAATGTCAATACCTTTTTTTATTTTTTCCGCAAATTTTGTAACAGTTCAGCCTTTCGGCCTCCCTGTTACGGGTTTCTCACAGCAGTGCAGCTGTTACAAATCCACAACCGCCACACCACAAGAAGGCAATGTCAGTCTCTTATCCTCCAGCCCTACTCCCTCCTGGTTTTTCAGTAATATTTCCCCGCACCGCCCAAGTTCCAGTTTTACCTCTTGAAGCCCAAAGTTCGCCGCTATCAGAATATCCTGCTCCTCATTGCTCCGATGGTAGGCAAATACCATCCCTTCTTTTTCAAAATCAGGCCGGAAATCCCCATATGTAAACACTTCCCGGTACCCTTCCGCTTTCCGCAAAGACAACAATTTCTTATAATAAGAAAGCACAGAAGAAGCATCGTTTTCTTCCGCTTCAACGTTCTTTTCCACATAGTTCGGGTTTACCTTCAGCCATGGGCTTCCTGTGGAAAACCCGGCATTCGCTTCCCCGCTCCACTGCATGGGCGTCCGGGCATTATCCCTGCTATGCTTAAAGCAAAGCTGCAGCGCCTCTTCCTGGGAAAGGCCCGCTTCCATCGCTATCCGATACTGATTTTTCGTATCAATATCGTCATATTCAGCAATATCTTTCATCCGGCAGTTTGTCATGCCGATTTCCTGCCCCTGATAAAGGAACGGCAGCCCCCATAGCAAGATACTGGTGGTGGCCAGCATTTTTGTTCCCTCATCATTTTGGGCATAGGCCGGCAAATAAGTGCTCGCCCCTCTCGGCTCATCGTGGTTTTCAATAATATTTGCCAGGAACACTTCTCCCTGATACTTTTCCTGGGCATTGAATAAGGCTGTCCTCCATTTGAAAAAGTCATATTCCGGTGCATCGTACCAGCCGTGCCCCCCTGCCATTGTATCCAGGGCGGCAAAGTCAAACATCGTGGAAAAATGCCCTTCTTCCCCTATAAATTCTTTCAGTTCCTCTTTCCTCATATTGAACACTTCCGCCACGGTAAAAGCATTGTGTTTTGCAAAAGTCTCCCTTTTCAGTTCCCCGAGGAAATCCCCGATTCCTTTCACTTCCTCCACCATCCGCGAACATCTTACCATGCCGTCATTTCCGTCCGGCTCATAATCCGGGAAACGTGTATCCTTTTTAATATTCATAATAGCATCAATGCGGAAACCTGCCAGCCCTTTATCCAGCCACCAGTTCACCATGCGGAACAGTTCTTCCCTCACTTTTTCATTTTCCCAGTTCAAATCCGGCTGTTCCTTGGCAAAAAAGTGAAGGTAATATAAATCCGTTCCAGGCACGCTCTCCCAGACGCTTCCCCCAAAATAAGACCGGTAGTTGCTGGGTACTTTTCCATCTTTTCCCTTTTCGAAATAAAAATACTCCCCATATTCCCCTTCCGGGTCCGCCAAGGCCTTCTTGAACCACTCATGTTTATCCGAACAATGATTGATAACAAGGTCCATCAGGATATACATATCCCTCTTCTTCGCTTCCCGCACCAGTTCGTCAAAATCGTCCATCGTTCCAAAAGCCGGATCTATTTGATAATAATCCGAAATATCGTAGCCCTGGTCCACAAACGGAGACTGATAAATCGGCGAAATCCATATAATATCAATCCCTAAGTCCTTCAGATAATCAAGTTTTTCAATAATTCCCCTAAGATCCCCAATTCCGTCTCCATTGCTGTCCCGGAAACTTTTAGGATAAATCTGATATGCCACCTTTCCATGCCACCATTGCTTTTTCATACTTAAACCATGCCCTTTCTCTCGTCCTGCAAATTTTTTCGCCGGAATAATGTCTGTCTTTGCCGTTCTCCTTCCAGATGCCTTCCTATAGCACCTGATCCTCAAACTTATTTTCTATAATTATAGGAATACATCCCCTTATTTTCTTTTTCCTTTCTGACTATTTATTACACTATTTTGACTTTTCATCTTCATTGCTGCGGCTTTTCCTATATTCGGACGGAAGCACTCCCTTTGCCTCCTTAAATCTTCTGATGAAATAGCCGATATTGTCATAGCCGCATTCCAAAGCAATATCCAGGATTTTTCGGTCTGTACGGTATAAATATTCCGCTGCCTTCCCAATCCTCACCTCATTCACATATTCGGTAGGCGTTTTTCCTGTCACTCTCTTAAAATATCTGCAAAAGTACTGGGCATTCATCTGCACCACTTCTGCCATATCCTGATTGGTAATCCGCTGCCCATAATTCTTCTGAATAAATCCAAGCACCCGCTTCACGTTTTCGATCTTTTTCCCCTCATAATCCGCCATCCCCTCCATATGAACCAGCTTCCCATTTTCATACATACAAGCAAACATCTGCAGCAGGTAGGCTTTTACCCTCATTCTTGCCGCAGGCGTCTCCTTATTGGCTTCCACTTGTATTTTTTCATATAATCCGGCCATTTCCGCCCATACTTCATCCGCTTCCGTTAACACTACCGGAAGCTGTACAGTTCTGTTTAACAGCGGGCCAAGCATCTGATACTGGACACTGTCATAATGCTCAAAGCTGAGCATTTTCATGTCGAATACCACCGCGCTCTCCCTGCAGCCTTCCCCTCCATGGATTTCGTGAATATCCCCGGAGCCCACAAACAACATGGCGGGGCCATCCAGACGATATTTCTGCATATTCACATCTATACAGAATTTCCCTTTTTTCAAGAAGATAATCTCCGTTTCCTCATGCCAATGAAGGTTCACCTCAAAGTTCCCCTCCCCTTCGTAACGATATACCGCCAACGGAAATTTAACGGTTCCGTGCACCGCTTCCTCTTTCAGTCTTTTTTTGTCCATATCAAAGCCTTTCCTATATGGTAAAAAAGTGGCTTCGCCACTACATGAAGAACC
>BLLT01000178.1 GCA_011958945.1 Lachnospiraceae bacterium
TCTCGCAGAGCAATTTCCGGCCGCTTTGCGTCCGCAAATTCTCTGGGGCGCTTCCCTGAGGACTTGCTGTTTTCCAGTACCGCAAGTCCTCCTTCCAGCACCCATAAAGCATCATATCTCAAACATCTATATTACTTATAATTTTTCGCTGCATGGTCAAACATACCATATAAGTAATCCTGATTCCCCATTTTTTTTACCATGTTTGTCCGTCTGGTTACAAAATCATCCAGCTTTGCCATATATTCCCCTTCCGTAATGTTCCCTTCGGCCACTAACGTCAGCCCTTTTTCCCAGCTGGCTGTCAACGCCGGGTCTAACAGAGGGCGAATCGCACCAGCTACTACGTCATGGACCATTTCTCCCATCAAGGTAGGGGTAATAATCTGCGTCTTTTTATTTAAAGCAAGGTATTGGATGTTCACAAGCTTTTTCAGAATCTCCGCCCTGGTGGCAGAAGTTCCGATACCGCTTCCCTTTATCTGGGCCCGCAGTTCCTCATCCTCTATAAACTGCCCCGCATTCTCCATGGTAAGAATCATGGTGCCGGAATTATAGCGTTTGGGCGGCGAAGTTTCCCCTTCTTTGATTTCCAGTCCTTTCAACTGCAGCACAGCCCCTTTTTTCAACCGCTGTACCATAGCTATGAATTCCGGGTCTTTCGAATCCGGCGTACCGACTTCCCCCTCATCCTCTTTCTTATTCTCAGACGTTTCCTTTTTCTTTAAAAAGGATAAATCCATTACCTTTAAATAGCCTTCTTCTTCCAAAACCTTAAAATTGGCAAAGAATTTTTCCCCCTTCACATCTATCCGCAGTGCGATTTTACGGTAAATGGCGGACGGGTAAAAAATGCTTAAAAACCTCCTGACAATCAGTTCATACACCTTTGCTGCGGTGGGGTTTACTCCTTTTAAATTTCCCAATCCCTGTCCGGTGGGTACAATGGCATAATGGTCCGTAATCTGCTTATCGTTTACATATTTTGTTTTTGTAATATTTTTATAGGCAGTTCCCTGCAGCACTTCCCCTGCAAAAGACGCCAGCGGGGAATAATTCCTCAGCCCGCTTATATTTTTATAAAGTTCTTTTGCTGCCGCTGTGGATAGCACCCTGGCATCCGTCCTGGGATAGGTAGTCAGCTTTTTTTCATATAATTCCTGAACGATGCGCAGCGTTTCATCCGGGCTGATTTTAAAGTATTTGGAGCAGTCATTCTGCAGTTCCGCAAGATTATATAAGAGTGGCGGATTTTTCGTTTCTTTTTTCTTTTCCACCCCTTCCACCACCGGGGGCGATAACGGTTCCGTCTGCAGGAAAGCAATCAGCTCTTCCGCAGTCTGTTTTTCTTTGAATCCATTTTCCTTATAAAGCAGCGGGGAAGCAAAATATTTCGTTCCCTCCACCGCCTTCCATTCGCAGTCAAACCCTTTTCCTTCCGCTTCTACCCCGGCTATCACACGGTAAAAAGGTGTTTTTACAAATTCCCTGATTTCCCTCTCCCGCTTCACTACCATGCCCAGTACACAGGTCATTACCCTGCCTACAGAAACTACCGCCCGGTCCGCTTTCAGGTAAGATTTTATCGTGTCGCCATATTTTAAAGTGAGCACCCTAGAAAAATTAATCCCCATCAGATAATCCTCTTTAGCCCTCAAATAGGCAGCTGAACCAAGATTATCATATTCCGACAAATCCTTAGCTTCCCGAATTCCCCTTAAAATCTCTTCCTCCGTCTGCGAATCTATCCACACACGTTTCCGCTGCTTCCCGCTAACCTTTGCTTCCTGTTCCACTAAACGGTAAATATATTCCCCTTCCCGCCCGGAGTCCGTACAGACATAGATCGTGCTCACATCCTGCCTATTTAAAAGGCCGCTGACGATGCCGAACTGCTTCTTTACATTTTCAATGACTTCATATTTAAATTTGTCAGGAATAAAGGGAAGCGTTCCCAATGACCATCTCTTATATTTTGCATCATACACTTCCGGATAGCTCATGGTAACCAAATGCCCTACACACCAGGTCACAATCGCATCTTCCGATTCCATATAGCCATCCCGGTTGCTCATATTTAATTTTAACGCCTTGGCAAATTCTCTTGCCACGCTGGGTTTTTCCGCTATAAATAAATTTTTTCCCATTCTATATTCATCCCAGAACAAGCCCTATCATTGAAAATGATGAGGGCTTGCATGATTTGCTATTTCTTTGTAATATATCCCTGTGATTTGAGCAGTTCTGCGCAAAGAACCGCACCGCCGGCAGCTCCCCTCACCGTATTGTGGGACAAGCCTACGAACTTCCAGTCATATACCGTATCCTCCCGCAGACGCCCTACGCTTATACCCATTCCATTCTCAAAGTCCACATCCAAAGCCACCTGGGGGCGGTTATCTTCCTCCAGATACTGAATAAACTGTTTGGGGGCGCTGGGCAGTTCCAGTTCCTGGGGAACGCCCTTAAACTGGAGCAGCTTTTCTACCAGCTGTTCTTTCGTCGCCTTCTTTTTAAACTTTACGAACACAGCTGCCGTATGTCCATTCAACACGGGAACACGGATGCATTGGCAGGTAATAACCGGAGATGCGGCAGGTACGATTACCCCATCCTCAATCTTTCCCCAGATTCTCAAAGGTTCTTTCTCGCTCTTTTCCTCTTCCCCGCCGATATAAGGAATAATGTTCCCTTCCATTTCCGGCCAGTCTTTAAAGGTCTTTCCCGCTCCGGAAATAGCCTGGTATGTAGTTGCCACCACTTCGTAAGGCTCGAATTCCTGCCAGGCAGTCAGGACCGGGGCATAGCTTTGGATGGAACAGTTAGGCTTTACCGCCACAAATCCCCGTTCCGTTCCCAGCCTCTTTTTCTGGAAATCAATGACTTTCATATGCTCCGGATTGATTTCCGGCACTACCATGGGCACATCCGGTGTCCATCTATGGGCACTGTTATTGGAAACGACAGGGGTTTCCGTCTTCGCATATTCCTCTTCGATTTTCTTAATTTCCTCTTTTGTCATATCCACTGCGCTAAAGACAAAGTCTACCTGGGAAGCTACTTTTTCCACTTCGTTAACATTCATTACCACAATATCTTTTACCGCTTCCGGCATTGGTGTCGTCATTTTCCACCTGTCTCCTACGGCCTCGGCATAAGTCTTGCCTGCGGAGCGCGGGCTGGCTGCAATCGTTGTCACTTCAAACCAGGGATGATTTTCTAACAGGGAAATAAATCTCTGTCCTACCATACCGGTTCCTCCCAAAATACCTGCTTTTAACTTTTCGCTCATAGTTACCTCATTTCCGCGCAATAAATTACGCATTTCTGTTTTTTTCTATATACTGTCTTATGCCTGTATCCTTACTTGACCATTTCCTTTGGCAAAAAGCCCAATAACCAGCTGTTTTCCACTATTTCTTTATATTTACCGATAACTTCATCCATGGCCTCCGGGCCAGGGGCGCCGATTGTCAGCCGCCTTTCCACACAAGCCTTCAGGCTTACTGCATCGTAAATATCCTCTTCAAATACCGGGCTGATTTCCTTAAATTCTTCCATGCTCAATGCTTCAATGCAAGTATTCTTGTCTATGCAGTAAAGCACCAGCCTCCCGATTATCCCATGCGCATCCCTGAAAGGAACGCCTTTCCCTACCAAGTAATCCGCCGCATCCGTGGCATTGGTAAATCCATTCATTGCACTGGCAGCCATCACCTCCCGGTTAAACTTCATGGTCTTTAACATGCCGGTAAATAAAGCCAGACAGCCCTTTACCGTGTCTACGGCATCAAATGTAAGTTCCTTATCCTCCTGCATGTCCTTGTTATATGCCAGGGGAATTCCCTTCATTACGGTTAGGATGGATACAAGGGCTCCATATACTCGTCCGGTTTTTCCTCTGACCAGTTCTGCGATATCCGGGTTTTTCTTTTGGGGCATAATGCTGCTCCCTGTAGAGTATGCATCATCGATTTCTATAAAACGGTATTCGTTGGAATTCCATATAATAACTTCTTCACAAAAACGGCTCAAATGCATCATCACTGTAGCTAACGAAGATAAAAATTCGATTAAATAATCCCTGTCCGCCACAGAATCCATGCTGTTTAACGTAGGGCCTTCGAATCCAAGCAGGGATGCCGTATAGCCCCTGTCCAAAGGATAAGTGGTACCGGCCAGTGCACCGGAGCCCAACGGACAGTAATTCATCCTTTTATAAATATCTCTCATCCGTAAACTGTCCCGGTGGAACATCTCGAAATAAGCCCCCATATGGTGCGACAGCGTAATGGGCTGGGCCTTTTGCAAATGGGTAAATCCCGGCATATAAGTTTCCTTATTTTCTTCCATTACATCAAGCAATGTGTGCAGCAGCGCATCCAGTTCTTCCGCCACATGCAGTATTTCTTTTCTTATATATAGTTTCATGTCTAAAGCCACCTGGTCGTTGCGGCTTCTGCCCGTATGGAGTTTCTTGCCCGCATCCCCTATCCTCTCGGTCAGATTGGCTTCCACAAAGCTGTGAATATCTTCATAGGCATCTGTGATTTCAAGCCTGCCGTTTTTCACATCCTCCCGGATACCCACAAGTCCTTTTACAATGGCATTCTTTTCTTCTTCTGACAATATCCCCTGCTTTTCCAACATTACCGCATGGGCGATGCTGCCTTCAATATCTTCCTCAAATAGCTTCCTGTCAAAGGAAATGGACGCATTAAAATGATAAACCAGCTGATCCGTTTCCTTCGTAAAACGTCCGCCCCAAAGCTGTGCCATGACATTTTCCTCCTAAACTAATTCAAAACAGTAAATTGATACTATCACATTTTTTCCCCTTTTTCAATCTTTTCTTGCTACATTACCAACTCACAGATAACAATTCAACCTTTCGGCTTCCCTATTACACAATTCGGCCATTTCGAGTTTTACCTGCGGCAAAAGGGCCGGACTCTTTGCCGCATTTACACATTCGTATGCTGAACTGATATCCTCACACCATGTTTCTTCCTTTCATATAATAAGCATATATGAAGTTGGAGGAAGCTTATGACACAACCGATATTAGAGTTAAATGATATCTGCTATTCCTACCACAGCTTAAAAGGCGAAACAGATGCTTTATCCCATATATCCTTTCAAGTAAAAAAAGGTGAGTTTCTGGCAATTGTAGGGCCTTCCGGGTGCGGAAAATCCACGCTTTTATCCATTATCTTTGGCCTCATTGCCCCAGAAAGCGGGGAAGTACACTTTCCTCGAGATGCTAGAAACGAAGAGGATGAGCACTCTCAGCTAAAGAACTGTCCGCGCATAGGATACATGCTCCAGCATGACCATCTATTAGAATGGCGCACCATTTATAAAAATGTGATCCTGGGTCTGGAAATCAACCATCAGGTCACCCCGGAAAAAACTGCCCGCGCCATGGAACTTCTCAAAGATTATGGGCTCTATAAATTTAAGGACAAAAAACCAGGTGAACTATCCGGGGGGATGAAACAGCGTGCGGCATTAATCCGTACTCTTATCCTGGACCCGGAAATTCTCCTGCTCGATGAACCATTCAGCGCGCTGGACTATCAGACAAGGCTATCCGTTTCTTCCGATATCTGCAGCATCATTCGTTCTGCGAAAAAAACGGCCATTTTAGTGACCCATGATTTGTCTGAAGCCATCAGCCTGGCCGACCGTATTCTTGTTTTGAGCAAACGCCCGGCCACAATCAAATGCGATATCCCTATCCATTTGACCGTAACCGGCACCTCCCCCCTTGCCTCCCGGAATGCACCGGAATATCAGGGATATTTTAATCAATTATGGAAGGAGATTTCTGATGAAAGCCATATGCCAACTCCACCGGATGACTAATTGTCCGTTAAGTAAGCAGGAAATTTTTGAACGCAGCCACAGGAGGCATCACCGCATAGTTTCCTTTATCCGGCTGCTTATCCTTATTTTATTTTTATCCGTTTGGGAATTCAGCGCCCAAATGGGCTATATTGATTCCTTCTTTTTCAGCAGCCCCAGCCAGGTTGCCCTATGCTTTGCCGGAATGATAAAAGACGGTACTTTTTTTATTAACACTGGAATTACCCTGTTAGAAACCATTGCCAGCTTCCTTCTGGTCTTTGTAATCGGAATGCTGTTTGCAACACTCCTATGGTATTCCGACAAATGCGCTGAAATATTGGAGCCTTATCTGGTCATTTTAAACAGCCTGCCTAAGTCCGCTCTTGCCCCTTTATTCATTGTATGGCTGGGAACTGGAATAAATACCATAATTGTGGCCGGAATTTCCGTTGCAATATTTGGTTCCATTATTAATCTTTATACTGGTTTTCGACAGATTGACGAAGAGAAAATAAAGCTGATTTATACATTGGGCGGCCGAAAGAAGACTGCATTTTTGAAGGTTGTGCTCCCTGGCTCCATCCCCATTATTTTAAGCAATATGAAAGTTAATATCGGCCTGGCTCTGGTAGGGGTTATTATCGGCGAGTTCCTCGCCGCCCGGAGGGGGCTTGGATATTTGATTATTTATGGTTCTCAGGTATTCAAATGGTGGGCGGGAATGATAGAAATGAGTATCCGAATTTATCCATATAATCCCTCTGCTTTTCCTTTCTCAATTCCAATAATTTCATTCTCTCTTGCAATCCCTTCAAACAACGTACACATCCTGCCGCCTCCTTTCGTATAAGCATCGTAATCAATCTTGTGTCTGCACATCATCCACAAACTTGGAATTGAAATTTTCCAATCTTTATCCTTCAAACTAAGTCTGCCCTGCCTATCTGCACCTTCTTACCGCAAAAAGCAAATCCATATTTCCGTATACGTTCTTTAGAAAAGCCTTTTGCCGCGAGGGATGCTTCATAATTTTGCCTGTCTATCTGCCGAAGCGCATCCTGCACCGTGTCGGACAGTTCTTTTTCATCGGTATCTTGTACCTTAAATTCAAAAATATAAGCATTATCCGACGCTTTCTTTGGTTCCAGCATCACGTCATATCGCCCGAAGCCGCTCTCCCTGTTCGAGGTAAGGGTATACCGGTTCGTCAACTCCACCATTAACCCCAGGACTAACCCATGGTAAAAACGCTCTGGCTTTTCTGAAGAGGGTGTCTTTCCTGTATCGAAATAGCTGAAAGTCTCCATAGCCACCTGGTTCATATAAGTGTTCATCGCTTTTACATCATCCAAAAGAAGTGCTTTAATAAAAGCGTTATAACTGCTGTTTTCCGCAAACCATCCTTGAATCATATTTTCAAACATGATCTTCACTTCCCTGTTTGTCAGGGTCAGTTCATAATAAGTCCGCCCCGTTTCCTCTGAAAATACGGCCTCCACAACTTTCAGATATCCGCTGGCAAGCAAAAGACTCCAGATTGCATTCTTTTTTACCATAAGCTGGTCATAAACAATCTGCTCGTCAATCTCCATGTGCAGCGATTCTCCTCCTAATAAACGTTCAAAAGACTGCTTAATGCCAGAATTGCTTTCCCTAAGAAGCTTTTCTATGAGTTTATTGGAACTTGTGTTGGCCCAGTAAAGGCCTGCTTTCTTCTTATCAAGGTAATGAATGATTGACCATGGATTGTAGATATCTTTCATCTTTCCAAACGTAAAGCCGTCATACCACTCTTTTATCTCTTTTTCCTTTTGCAAGAGGCTGAATTCCTTTAATGCAGCAAATACTTCTTCTTCCGTAAAACCAAATATTTCCGCATATTTATCTGAAGTGGTAGTCACCACTTCCAGATTATTTAAATCAGAAAAAACGGATTCTTTGCTTACTCTCGTTATTCCCGTCATAACAGCACGTTCCATGCAAGGATTCGTCTTGAAGGTAGCATTAAATAAACTTCTGGTTAACTCCACAAGTTCCTTCCAATATCCTTTTACATACGCCTCCTGCATTGGCGTATCATACTCGTCCAAAATAATAATTACTTTCCTTCCGTAATAACGGTACAAATAATTTGACAGGGTTTTTAATGATGCGGAAAGGACATAATTTTCCATATCTGCTGTGACATTCCTGAAATACTTCTTCTCTTTCTCGTTAAGCAGACACCCTTCCAGCAAAAAATCGTTTTGGCTGTACAATTGTTCGATGAGATAGCAAATCATCTTCCTTGCATCCTGGAAGTTGGTCTCCTTTACATCGGCAAAGCTTAAGAAGAGCACTGGATATGTTCCCTGCAGCTTCCTGTATTCGCTGTATTCCCATATCTCCATCCCTTCAAACAAATCCCCCCTGTCCGCATAGTTGAGCGAAAAAAACTTTTCCAGCATGCTCATCGTCAATGTCTTGCCAAACCTTCTCGGGCGGGTAATTAAAGTCACGCTATCCCCACTATCCCACCATTCTTTGATAAATTTGGTTTTATCAATGTAGAAATATCCTTTTCCCCTAATCGTTTCAAAATCCTGCTGTCCAATCGCTACAGTTCTTGCCATAAGTTATCCTTTCTTTAAAAATATCCAATCCCAGCTTTATCTTCAAATAGTGGGTGGGAATGGCAGAAATGAGTATCCAAATATATGTAAGCGACTTTTAAACAGATTATATGCCAATCTATTTAAAAATCGCCCTCTTTTCATTTACACAGTTTGCTGTGCAAATTTATCCATATAATCCTGTGCTTTTTGCAAAGATATATTTAATTTCTTCTGCAGCCGCATTAATATATCCTCTTCTGAAAGGCCGAATTCCAATCCTGTTTCGATAATTCCTTCTGCTTTTCCTTCTGCTTTTCCTTCTGCTTTTCCTTTCTCAATTCCAATAATTTCATTCTCTCTGGCAATCTCTTCAAACAACGTACACATCCTGCCGTCTCCTTTCGTATAAGCATCGTAATCAATCTTGCTGTTGGTGGCACCTGCCACTGTCATAATCACATTTCTGTCTGTTTTATGCTCTTCACTATATTGTATGGCTTTTTCTTTTGCCTCATTCTTTGGAATGCTCCGGTCCAATATAATTTCCAGTAAATTACTCAAACTTCGCACTCGCAC
>BLLT01000179.1 GCA_011958945.1 Lachnospiraceae bacterium
ATCCCAAGTTTGTGTCTGCGCGGCATCCACAAACTTGATATGCGTAAAGCCCCGGAAATACCGGGTCACAAAAGCCACGCAGAAATGGGGTTAAATATGAATATTCTGATATTGAGTGCGGGGACCAGGAATAAGGTGGTCCAGTATTTTAAGAGGGAACTGGCTGGAGAGGGCAAGGTGATTGCTTCGGACTGTTCGGACCTGGCTCCGGCGGTGTATGATGCGGACAAGTTTTATTTGGTGCCCAGGATTGATGAACCAGGTTATATTGATGTTGTTTTGGATATTTGTAAAAAGGAGAAAGTGGACGGGGTTTTTTCGTTGATAGACCCGGAACTTAGCCTTTTGGCAAAAGAAAAGGAACGGTTTTTGGCTATCGGAACGCAGCCGATTATCTCGCCTTATGATTTGGTGGAAACTTGTTTGGATAAATATAGGATGTATCGGCTGCTGGGGGATATGGGAATTCCGACAGGCAGATGTTATGTGGATAAAGAGGCTTTTTACCGGGGGGTAGAGAAGGGTGACATTTCTTATCCGGTATTCGTAAAACCGGTGAAAGGCAGCGCAAGTATCCACATCAATAAAGTGTACGGGGAGAAAGAAGTAGAAGTATTATTTGATTTATATGATGATTTGATGATACAGGAATTTATGGACGGTACAGAATATGGTGCGGATGTTTATGTGGACATGCTTTCCGGGAAGTGCACCTCCATTTTTGTGAAAGAGAAAATTAAAATGCGGGCGGGCGAAACGGATAAATCGGTATCCGTAAAGGATGGGAAGCTTTTTTCCCTGATAGAGGATTTTGCAGAAAAATGCGGATTCCGCGGGATGATAGATATTGATATTTTTAAAATAGGGGATGTGTATTATATTTCGGAAGTGAATCCCCGGTTTGGCGGGGGGTATCCCCATGCTTATGAGTGCGGCGTCAATATGCCGGCTCAGGTGATACGGAATTTGAAGGGTGAAAAAAATGCGGAGGATATCGGCAACTACGAGGCGGGAATCTGCATGATGAAATACAGTGAGGTTATGATACGTAATATTTTAACCTAGTACTGCATTGCGGAAATAATGGTGAATTCAGCATCTGCCTTTTGCGCCAGTGCTGCGTTGTCATCAGTCAACGATGCCACCGCATCGCTTCCTTCTTCCGCCTTGCCCTGACACAAAAATCAGGCGCTGAAATTCATCGTTATTTCCGCAATGCAGTACTAGTATTACGAAAATTAAGTTTCTGGTACATTGACACAGAATGATTGTTTCAGATGCAAGGCGGAGGAATGAGCCGTAGCGGTGGCTGCGGCGATTGACGACAACTAAAGCGAGTTGGAATAGGCAGATACTGTAGCAGGGAAGCCGAAGGCTGAACTGTCACTATGATACGGAGATTATCGGACAAATGAGTACAATTTTAATACTTACAAATTCTTCCGGAGGCTTGTATGATTTTAGGAATGAATTGCTGGTAAGGTTGTTGGAGAACAATCGGGTGATTATCAGCCTGCCGGATGAAACGAAAGTGAAGGAACTGAAAGAGGAAGGGTGCGAAATTATCACTACCCCCATTAACAGGCGAGGTGTCAGCCCGGCGGAGGACGGAAAGCTGTTTTTTGCATATATGGGTTTGCTGCGCACAATCAAGCCGGATTTGGTGATTACTTATACAATCAAACCCAATATTTACGGAGGGTTTGCCTGCCGCCTTTTGCGGATTCCTTATATTACTACGATTACCGGACTGGGAGGGGCCTTTGACAGGAAAGGGCTGTTCTTAAAAATGATTGTTGCCATGTACCGTTTAGGGATGAAAAAGGCGGAATGTGTTTTTTTCCAGAATACGGAAAACAGGGACATCTTTGCAAACTATCGAATCCGGGGGAAAAAGGAGCGTCTGGTGAATGGATCTGGGGTAAACCTGGCAAGGCATAGCTTTGAAGAGTATTTGGCAGAGGGCAAAACGGTTTTTCTCTTCGTGGGAAGGGTGATGAAGGAACGTGGAATCCTGGAGTATCTGGAAGCGGCGGTGCGCCTGCACCGGGAGGATGCGGAGTTTGCGATCCTGGGATATTGTGATGAAGATTATCAGGACATACTGAATGAATATGAGGAAAAAGGAATCATCATCCAATGGGGTTTCCATACGGAGGTACACCCTTTTCTGGCCAAGGCGAGTGCCATTGTAGTAGCCTCTTTCCATGAAGGCATGTCCAATGCCCTTATTGAGGCGGCAGCCACCGGACGGGCGGTGATAGCTTCGGATATCAGCGGATGCAGGGAAGCGTTTGAGGAAGGCGTCACCGGCTTTGGATTTATCCCGGGCGATGCGGGTGATTTAATCAGGGCCATGGAAAAATTTTTAGAACTTTCCCCTGCGGAAAAAGCCGCCATGGGAAAAGCCGCCCGCAGGAAAATGGAACAGGAATTTGACCGCAATATCGTAATCAACTCCTACATGGAAGAAATTAACCAAATTCTGTAGGGGGGATTTGCGGAACTGGAATAAAACCGGAATAAAAACTGGAATAAGAACTGGAATAGGAGGACAAGATGGATTTATATGAAAAATTGGTAAGCGGAGAAGAGAAACTTTCCCTGGTGGGCTTAGGATATGTGGGAATGCCTATTGCGGTAGCATTTGCCAGGAAAGTGAAGGTAGTAGGGTTTGATTTAAATGCAGAGAAAATCCGGTTATACAAGTCCGGCATCGACCCAACCAATGAAGTGGGCGGCGAAGTGGTGAAGAATACGAAGGTGGAATTTACGGCGGATGCTTCCAGGCTGAAGGAAGCCAAGTTCCATATCGTGGCAGTGCCTACGCCGGTGAACGATGACCATACGCCGGACTTAGGGCCGGTGGAAGGGGCAAGCCACCTGCTTGGGCAGAATTTGGTAAAGGGATCGGTCATCGTGTTCGAATCCACGGTTTACCCCGGGGTAACGGAAGATATCTGCGTGCCTATTCTGGAAAAAGAATCCGGGCTGAAATGCGGCGTGGATTTCAAGGTTGGCTATTCTCCGGAGCGTATTAATCCGGGGGATAAAGTGCACAGGCTGGAGACCATTACAAAAATTGTATCCGGAATGGATGAAGAAACATTGGATACGGTGGCAAAGGTATACGAATTGGTGGTGGAAGCCGGCGTATACCGTGCGGAGTCCATCAAAGTGGCAGAAGCTGCTAAAGTGATTGAAAACAGCCAAAGGGATATCAATATAGCGTTTATGAATGAACTCTCTATCATATTCCATAAGATGGGGATTGATACAAAGGCAGTGCTGGAAGCGGCAGGAACAAAATGGAATTTTCTGAAATTTTTCCCGGGTCTGGTGGGCGGACATTGCATCGGCGTGGACCCTTATTACCTGACCTATAAAGCGGAAGAACTGGGGTATCATTCCCAGATTATCCTGTCCGGGCGCCGCATCAATGACGATATGGGAAGATATGTGGCGGAAAGCCTGGTGAAAAATCTGATTAAGACGGATGTTCCTGTGAAAGAGGCGAAGGTGGCTATCTTAGGTTTTACCTTCAAGGAAAACTGTCCGGACACGAGAAATACCAAGGTAATTGATATTTATAAGGAACTGGGGGAATATGGAATAAAGCCCATGGTAGTGGACCCGGCGGCAGATGCCGAAGAGGCAAAAAAGTTATATGGGATTACATTCGGCACACTGGAAGACGTGCGGAATATGGATGCTGTGGTGATTGCAGTGGCACATTCCCAGTTCTCACAGTTAACGAAGGAGGATATTGCGGCCTTCTTTAATCCGGAACATAAAATTAAGGTACTGTTAGATATTAAAGGACTGCTGGATAAACGGGATTACCAGGAAGATTATTTGTATTGGAGATTATAATGGCAAAACGAATAAGGTCATGGGTGCTTCTTTGGCTGCTGTTAGCTGTATTCCTCGGGATGTTTTTTGTTTTCGGCCCGGGAATTTACAACGATTCGGATCAATATTTAAATATGCATATTCATAGGGAACCATTGTATCCCTTATTCTTAGCCGCCCTCCGTGTCATTTTTAAGGACGGGTGGCTTATTGCCATGGGGATTTTGCAGAATACTTTTGCCGCGGTGGGCATATGGCTTTTTGCGGAATATATGGGAAAAAGATTCCGTCTGGGGCTATGGGAAGAAGTGATAGTGATAGTGATTCATCTTATGCCCCATATGATTACGAAATATTGCTCTTCGCTACATCTGTTTATGACCAATTCAGTGATGAGCGAGGCGCTCTGCCTGCCGCTCTTTACGCTGTTTCTTTTGGAATGCTTCAAAATCTTTACCGAAGAAAAGGAAAAGGATTTTAAGAAAGCAGCCGTCTGTTCCCTTGTCATTGCCTTTATCATTTCTTTAGTAAGAACTCAGATGATGATAACCGTTTTAATGTGGATGGTGGTGCTGTGTATACGAATCCTTTTCTGGCCGTCATGGCGCTGGGGGCGGAAGATATGGCAAAAGCCCAGGGATGGAAAGTGGAAAGCCGGGAAGATACTTATGGCTGTGGCTATCGTGATTTGTATATTTGCCCTGCGCCTGCTTGCGGTGAAAAGCTATAATCTCATTTTCAGCGGCCATTTTATAAACAATACTTACGGAACGGTAAACACGCTCACAAATATTCTATATGCATCGGACAGGGAAGATGGGGAAAGGATTAAGGATGAAACGGCCAGGGAATTTTTTTACCGCATGTATGATTTGACCGAGGAGCGTGAGGCAAACTATAAATACGCAGGGAAATCCCTTAAGGAGAAGACGGAGCATATTGAAGCATGGCACGATACCATAAAATACGAAATGATAGAGGACGTTTTCTATCAGGTATATGATAAAACAGTGACCAGGGATTATATTATTCAAAATCTGATGGCAGACGAGACGGCGGGGAAGATTATAGGAGGCATTTTGCCGGGCTGTTTCTTCCGATGGCTGGGAAATTATTTTTTGATTGCCAGATATGGCCTTATCCGCAGCGTGGGCATCGTGCACCCTGTGATAAACTGGCTGGTGCTGTTGATTTATTTGTCAGCCCTCGGGCTTACTGTTTGGGCATACCGTAGGGATTCCAAGGACCCTGCCATACCAGTGATGCTAATGTCCATACTGGCCATACTGGCCAATGTGGGGGCTGTTTCCATGACCATTATGTGTCTGTCCAGATATATGATTTATGGGTTTGCCCCGTTTTATACGGCTTATTTCCTGCTGCTGCTGGGGGTGTGGAAGGAATGGAGACGGCGCAGGAAGAGATGGTATTAGATGTTCATGAATCAATTTTGTGAGGCAATGCGGCGGGCGGCCTTTCCTGCCGGCATAAAATTTGGTTTTGCGGCTAAGCGAAAAAGCAGATTTCACTAATGAAATGGAGGGAGAAGCGGGAAGCGGCCGGGGCAGAAGCAATGGGCATCCGTGCCCATGCCTCACAAAATTGATTTCCGTGGCGTAGGTATCGTATGTGTTGCTTTTTGCATTGTTTTTGGATATACTAAGGATAAGAAAAAGTGTCAATATGGCAGCAAAAACAGCATGTGCGCGGGAAGTACCCAAGAGATAATATCTCTGAGAATTTCATGGTTGCGGAGCAGACAGGAAATTGCTCTGCGAGAAAAAGAGTACTGGAAGGGCATATGCGGAACTGGAATAGAAAGGAGAACTGCGCTCCATGCGCAGAAAGGTAATATGGGATATAAAGATTTAGTATTTGATGAGGGCAGTATATTTTTAGTAACCGGGGGCGCTGGTTTTATCGGCTCCAATCTTTGTGAAGCGATTCTCGATATGGGATATACCGTAAGATGCCTGGACAATCTGTCCACCGGGAAGTATGAGAATATTGAGCCGTTTACCCACTTGGACAAGTTCACTTTTATCAAAGGGGATATTAGGGATTTGGATACTTGCCTGGAGGCCACAAAGGGTGTGGACTATGTGCTGAACCAGGCGGCCTGGGGGAGTGTGCCCAGAAGTATTGAGATGCCGCTTTTATATGAAGAAATCAATATCAGGGGCACGCTTAACATGATGGAGGCCAGCAGACAAAATGGAGTAAAGAAATTCGTTTACGCATCCAGTTCATCGGTTTACGGAGACCATCCCCAGCTTCCTAAAAAGGAAGGGGTGGAAGGCAAGGTGCTTTCGCCGTATGCCTTGACCAAACAAGTGGATGAAGGATATGGCAGGCTGTATAAAGAACTGTATGGGCTGGATACCTACGGAATGCGTTATTTTAATGTATTTGGCAGAAGGCAGGACCCGGATGGGGCTTATGCGGCGGTCATCCCTAAATTTATCCGTATGCTGTTAAATGGGGAAAGGCCAGTGATTAACGGTGACGGGAAACAGTCACGGGATTTTACCTATATCGATAATGTAATCGAAGCCAACCTGAAAGCCTGCCTGGCCTCTTCGGAAGCAGGGGGGAATGCATTTAATATCGGCGCAGGCGGAAGGGAATACCTGATTGATGTTTATTATGACCTTTGCAAAGCCCTGGGGAAGGAAGTGGAGCCTGTGTTCGGGCCGCCCAGACTGGGGGATATCAGGGATTCCAATGCGGATATATCCAAGGCTAGGGAGCTTCTTGGCTACGATCCGGAATATGATTTTGCAAAAGGAATTCAGCTGGCCATTGACTGGTACAAGGAGAATTTATGAAATACAGACTAGCAGTATTTGGCGTAAAAGATACTTCGGAAAATATAGTAGAATTTATCCATAAAAATATCTGCCCGGTGGATTTGGTAATTACCATAAGCAGGGAAGTGCTGAACAGGAATCAGGTGTCAGGCTTCAAGGGTTTGTCCGTGCTGACGGAAAAGTATGGGATTCCTGTTTTTGAAGCGGACAGCTATTTTCTTACCGATGAAAAAACGAGAAAGTTTATGGAAGAAAATGAGTTTGAGATTGCCATTTCCATGGGATGGCAGAGGCTGATTCCGAAAGATGTGCTGGATAAATTCCAATATGGGGTATATGGTTTTCATGGGAACTGTGGTTATCTGCCTTTCGGAAGGGGCCGTTCCCCGTTAAACTGGTCCATTATCCAGGGGGATACCAGATTTAACCTGAATCTGTTCCGCTATGATGAAAATGCGGACAGCCCTAATGTATTTGCTACGGAAATGTTTTCCCTCACGGTACATGATGACATACGTACCGCACAGTATAAGAACATGATATGTTCTAAAAATTTAATCCGGAAGCTGTTAAAAGCCTATGAGGAGAAAAATATTCAAATCCGCCAGGAATCAAAGGACTTCGATTCCTGGTATATGAAGCGGACTGCAGCGGACGGGAAGATTGATTTTCGCGGTCGCACAAGAGATATTTATAATTTAATCCGCGGCGTGGCTGCCCCTTTTCCCGGAGCCTTTGCCATGTGTGCCGGGGAAAAGGTGACGGTATGGGAAGCCCATCCTTTTGACGAGATGATAGACTTTTCCGCATATACGCCGGGCGAAGTAGTGGATGTTTTCGATGGGAAACCGGTGGTGCGGACCGTGGACGGCTCCCTGCTGATTGACAGGTATGAGTGCAGGCGGGCGATAGAGGCGGGGGATATTCTGGTGTAATTGCTGTTGCCATTAGTCAGAGACTATATATCTTGAATAAAAAGGTGAATAAAAAATTTTTCGCAAACTTTGATGCATTTGAAATGTCAGGAATTTTGTGATAAAATAAAAAAAGGATCCTAGTAAGGCAAATTGCCGCCTCAGCGTCTGAGGTTAAAGCAATGAGATTTGGTTAAATTTGTTCGACTGCGTCGATATTTTGCATAAAAGTAAATTTGCGATGGAACCATACGGATTTCGGCAACCTTGCCGAAATCCGTAGAACCGCAATCGCAAATTGACTTTTTCCAAGAAACTATTACCAAATTTAAGTAGGGTCCTTTTTATATTATGGAAAAATATTTTTGCCGGCATGGGGAATGATGAAAAAAATATTTTCAAAGCGAAGGACTATGTAGAGGTTGAACGGATAAAAGGGATGTATTCTTTTCTCATGTCTATAGAAAAAAGGGGAATAGAGGACTGTTATTCAGAGAGGATGAAGGAAATAATACGGGAAAAAGGATATGAGAATTTGGAAAAGATGATTCGGGATTTGGGGGAGGAACATGAAAATAGCAGTACGCATGGATGATATTACGCCAAATATGGATTGGAAAAAGTTCTTGGAATTCAAGATGCTTTTGGACAAGCATGGAATTCGGCCCCTTATCGGCGTTGTGCCGGACAACCGGGATGAAAATTTGAACCGGGAGGCGGAGAATGGTAAAGGCCGGGAGAGGAAAGGAACAGCGGAATTCTGGGAATATATCCGTTCCTTGCAAAGCCAGGGATGGGTGATAGCGATGCATGGCTATCAGCATGTGTATACGCAAAAAAAGGGGGGAATGTTTCCCTTAAATGATTTTTCGGAGTTTGCCGGCCTGGGTTTTGAACAGCAGTTTGCCATGCTGGAAAAGGGGAAGGCCATCTTGGAAAGCCATGGGATTAAAACCGATATTTTTATGGCGCCTGCCCATTCCTATGACAGGAACACGTTAAAGGCATTGCAGAAATTAGGATTTACTAAGATGACTGACGGTTTTGGAAGCGGGCCATATATCTGGAAGGGAATGAAATTTTTCCCTATTTCTTTTCGCCTGGAAAGCAGCCTGAAAAAGAAAAAGGGCATCACCACTATGGTGATTCATGCCAACACGATGGAGCAGAAGGACATGGAGAAATACAGCAGGATTTTCGAAAAAAATGAAATGATTTCCTATGGGGATTATTTGGAGGAGAAAGGGTGCAAAAGAAGCCGGCCGGGCCGATGGGCGGAGTACGGTATGGCGATGGTGAAGCATATATTAGTGAAATTGCTGTAAAGTGGGAAGGCAGGAGGAGTGAAAACTTAAAATTTTCAATCCCAAGTTTGTGTCTGTGCGG
>BLLT01000180.1 GCA_011958945.1 Lachnospiraceae bacterium
GTACGGACTTTGCAGCAAGTGCAAAGTCCTGGGCTGAACTGTTACAAAATCTAAACTTAGGAGAAATCCAAACTTTTTTATTTTTCAGGCTTATCTCCGCTTTTTGTGCGAAATCGGATTTTCTCCCGATAATTACCGAATGGCGGTTCGCTGTGTCCGCCCTCCTTTCTCCCGGATTCCGGGCATAGAAAAAGCAGGATACCTTTTCAGGTTTCCTGCTTGGTTGGTAAGCGGTTTTATGACCCAAATGCACCCATCGGATTGCCAACAGCAGTCACCGCATCATCTGCATGGACGGTGAAAACGTTACTTTTTCTGTAAAAGATTACCGGAACAAGGGGCAATGGAAAGAACAGACCATTTCCGGTTTTGAATTTATACGGCGGTTTCTGATGCATGTGCCGCCAAAACTGCTTTTTCGTTTACCCCACTATCAATTCTAACCTAAATAATTTACCAATGTTTTATTTTTTCTTCATATCCAGCCTTTTTGCACTTTCTTCAGCCATGTCTGCTTCAACATCAAAGCCATTTTTACGAAGTTTCTCAGCAATTTCCTGATACAGCTTATACGCATCCCTGTCCCTCCCTATTTTTTCATATAGCATCGCCTTACAATATAACTCATCATAAAAAGGTGTTCCTATTGCACCGGCTCTGTCAAAATATTGGATTGCCTCATCATATTTTTCAAGTTTCCCACAAACTTCTCCGCCATGGATATATAACTCCCAGGCATCCGGAAATTTTTCTACGGCCTTTAAAAAACATTCGTAAGCTTCCTCACCTTTCCCCACTGCAAAAAGGAAAGAAATACGGCATGCACAGGCTCTGTAGAATGAATTTTCATCAAAGTCGGAACCTTCTTTCAAGATAGTATCATACCACTCCATCGCCGTATTTTTACAATATTCAAACATCCACTGATGAATGATTGCATAATTCCATTTATCTTCCACGGAAAGTACACCGCCATGCATAAGCTTTTTATACTCCAAAAGACAATGTATAAAATCCTCCGGTTTCCGTGTCTTTTCATAAACAGCGGTCAAACGTTGTGCATAGTTATTGTATGCAACTGAGTTCCTTTTGTAAAAATCATCTACCGTTACGCCATAGAGCCTTGCTAAAACAGGAAGAGTCAAAACGTCCGGCAAAGTTGTTCCGCATTCCCACCTCGAAACAGTCTGTACATTTACATTCAGATTGTTGGCTACCTGCTCTTGTGTATAATTTTTTGACAAACGGAAAAGAGAAGGTAATGTCTTATTTTGTGAGCGGTATCGCAAAATTTGTATGGTCATAAACAAACGACGTAGTCTGAAGTACGATTCACAATTCTTTTACCAGACATAGTGTCAAATCATCATCATTCCTTCAGACGTCCAGATATATTTCATTGCAATGCTGCCTGGCAATGTTTTCCACTCGCCTTTTTTCTGATTATAAATCCTATAAAATTATCGTTTCTTTTGTCGGCAATCACTTTAAAGCCCTTGTCATTCTTCCAACATTGGATTGTATTCCGGCTGTCAGTAATCGAATTGTAGAAATCAATCCCGCTTTTTCTCAAAGTCTCGTCAAGACACATTTCATATAAAGCCTTTGCATCGCTGTCCTGCCAATTTCTCAATATCAAATCTCTTGTTTCCATGGATTATTTCCTCCGCGAATTACATTCTGCAATATATCTTTCCCATATTTCCGGTGTTACTTCCATTTATACTTTTATTCTACTGTTTGCGGAAAGTCTATACAGACACTTAGTACACTGTCGTGATATTGTGCTGTAATAGTTCCCTGCATTTGTTCAACCAATGTTTTTGCGATAGCAAGCCCTAAGCCTGTTGAATTCCTTGCAGTTTCCACAGAAAAGAAGCGGTTAAACAGTTTTCCAACCTGCACGTCATTTAGATTTTTCGCTGTATTTGAGAAAATGATTTCCCCCGTTTCGGTCAACAAAATATTCAAATCACCGCCGCTGTATTTCACCGCATTATTCAAAATATTGTTCAGTACACGCAGGAAAGCAGTTCTGTTCAAAGTACGCATAATCTTTTTTTCAGTAATGTCTATTTGCGGAGTAATGCCACGTTTCGTCAATGTAGCATAAAATGATACAATGCTTTGTTCTAATATATCATTCACACATAAAGGCTCTAGCTCCATAGACTCCTGCGCCGACATGATAATCGAATAACGGAACAGTTCTTCCGTTAATTGATTTAATACCTCTGCACGGTTTTGAATAGCCATGACATAATGAGTGACTTTTTCGGACTTTTCTTCATCCCGAAGCAAATCCAAATATCCACAAATTGCAGTTAAAGGTGTCCGCAAATCGTGAGAAATATTCGTTATGGCATCTTTCAACTCCCTGTCTCCGTCTAGGTATTGCCTGCGTTGTCGGCGAAGCTGCCTAAGCTGCCTGTTTAGGTCAGATGTCAGTAATCGCATCTGCCTGTCGCTGGAAGATATAGAAATAAGGGTATTCGTATCTGTTTTCAGCCAGTCTGTAAGCTGTACCCGTATTTCCTCCATGCTCACTTTCAACGTATGAATTTTCACGCTGAGAAACAGAACAACGGCAGACAGAATACTACACAAAACCCAAGGCAAAAGCATGAACATACCTCCCTCTATCTCAAATCTTTCCTGCGAAATAATATCAATCCACAGCCGCATGATAAAATAATCCACGCCGCTGAAGCCGAGAACATCTCCATATAGCTGGCGTGTTCAATAAAATACATTCCACTAAGCTGCAA
Organism: Lachnospiraceae bacterium; assembly: GCA_011958945.1. GTDB lineage: Bacteria > Bacillota > Clostridia > Lachnospirales > Lachnospiraceae > Kineothrix. The sequence goes on from BLLT01000180.1 coordinate 2,769, forward strand.
GGACTGTCCTCCCGGAATTACTTCAAAAACAATTTCATAAATTCGCCGCTCTGTCCCCTCTAAATAATCGAGATTACGAATCCATTTAGAATTGCTTCCATCATCAATTTCACCTATCCCCAAGGACGCATCCGGAATATAATAATATTCTGTTTCGTCCAGCCGGTTCCCTATAACAATGCCGAAAAATAATTGCGCAAATGAAAGTAAAATGCAGACAACAGCTACAACGGTACGGTTAGGGATTACCATGACAAAAAAACAGTAAATTGCCGTATAAGCCGCACTCAAGGCAAACACGCAAATCCCTTGTAAAAGAATCTCTGAAAGTTCAACGTGGAAAAATCCCAAAAATGGAACGCCAACAAAAAGCGAAGAAATCAGACACCCCATGCACATAATCCATCCCGCAATAATACAAGTAAATATATTTGCAAGATAAATGTCTGAACGGTCATAACCTGAAATAATTTTATTTCTGATTGTACCATACTCATATTCAGCACCTACAAAAAGACTGATAAAGATGGAAAGGATAATACCAATCACATATGCCTGTATCCAAAATGCTTCCTCTAAATAATGTACTTCTACCGTATCTTGGATAATAGCGATTTTTTGTATAATGCAAAAAACATTCAACACCAAAAAACAAAACCAAAACACTCCATTTTTCCAAAGCCTTGCTAAATTAGCGTTTAAAAGTTTAATCATGTTTTTCACCTCCAACAAGACTGATGTAAAAACTTTCCAAACTTTCGGCACGTTCCTGCATGGAAATCACGTCACAATTCTCTTTTGCCAGTTCAGAAATCAACAGGGACGCTTTCACTTTTGTAAACACGTTGGCAGTCGTATCAGACAAAATCTTATACTCGATTCCCATTCGGTCAAGTACACAGGCAAGTGCTTTTGTGCTGCTCACTTCCATAAATACACATTTCCTGCAAGCGGATTCCAAATCTGCTGCACTTACTTCTTTTACAATCATTCCATTGTCAATAAAGCCGTAGTGTGTTGCCAATTTTGCCAGTTCTTCAAGAATGTGGCTGGAAATCAGTACCGTTATTTGATGTTCACGGTTAAGTCTCAAAATTAGTTCCCGCATTTCAATAATACCTTGCGGATCAAGACCATTTACCGGCTCGTCTAACACAAGAAAGTCGGGATCTCCGCAAAGCGCAACCGCAATCCCTAACCGTTGCCGCATACCAAGGGAAAAATTTTTCGCTTTCTTTTTCCCGGTGTTTTCAAGGCCAACCAGCTTTAACAGTTCTTTCAGCCCGTCAAAAGAGGGCAGACCAAGGATACGGTATTGTTCTTTTAGATTTTCTTCTGCCGTCATATCAAGATAAATAGACGGTGTTTCAACGACAGCTCCCATTCTCTTGCGTGATTTGATTATTTCCTTATCCGTATTTTTCCTTCCATACAGCGTGTATTCGCCGGAAGTAGCGGTCTGCAATCCGCAGATCAAGCGAATTAGCGTTGTTTTACCAGCTCCGTTTTTTCCAACGAAACCATAGATAGCCCCTTTGGGAATGTGCATGGAAACAGCGTTCAACGCTTTGAATGCTCCATACTTTTTAGACAAAGCGTTTGTAGTTAGGACATAATCCATAAATTTAGCCTCCTTTTCTGCACAAGTATTTTGTGCTAGATGTTGGCATTATAGCAAGAAATGGTTGAGAAAACAGTTAAGAAAATAGTTGAGATTTAGTTGAGATTTATTCCGACTTCAATTTGAAGCCAATCCCCCATACTGCATCTATATATTCTTTTCCCCCAATATCCCGTAACTTTTTTCGCAAGTGGCTGATATGCGTTTTTAGTGAACTGTCCGTGCAATCGGGAGTGTCCTCGCTAATGCGTTCAAGCAATAAAGACTTCGCTATTACTTGTGACGGGTTCTGCATGAGAATTTTTAAGATTGCATATTCCGTCCTCGTTAAATTCACTCCTTGCTGTCCTGCAAAGACTTCATGCGTCATTATGTCCAGCCTCAGATTATCAAAAGATAAAAAGGAAGAAGGACATTCCTTGGAATTAACCGAAGTTACGCCCCTTCGGAGTGCAACGGCAATTCTTGCAAGCAGTTCTTTCATTTCAAAAGGTTTCGTAATATAATCTGCTGCACCGCCAAGTAAAAGTTCAACCTTATCATCTACATCAATCTTTGCACTGACAACGATAACAGGTATGTCCTTTATTTGTGGCAGCACTTCTTCACCGGAAAGACCGGGAAGCATTAAATCAAGCAGAATAAGGTCGGGTTTTGACGCAGACAGCACATATAATGCTTCTGTTCCCGAATAAGCCCGTGATACTTGATAGTCCTCTTTTATAAGTGCTTCTTCAATGATATTCCCGATATGAATATCATCATCAATAATCAAAATATGTTTCATTTCAAATTCCCCCGCTTTTCTTTTAACCTTCCGTCTACGGGTTTTTCGGCGTCCTTTGGTATTAACCAGACTGTTCCCAATTTTTCAGAGGAGAAGTAAAATACATAAAAACCTGTAAACATCACGTCTACAGGTCTTGTATCAAGTTATTCACTTTAACTCCCCGAGTAGGGCTCGAACCTACAACCCCGCGGTTAACAGCCGCGTGCTCTACCATTGAGCTATCGAGGACTATTCTGGCGCCATATGATGCCTGCAAGGGCCCCTGCCCCGCACCCCTGGCTGCCCTGGACATACCCTCAAAACCGAATACCATTCCACTTGAAACCCCAACCCACAGCCACCATACCAAGCCTCCCGATGGGTAAGCCCTCGGCCTATTAGTACACGTCAGCTCCATGCATTGCTGCACTCACACACCGTGCCCACCTACCTTGTCGTCTCCAAGGGGCCTTACCTTGCGTGGGAGGCCTCATCTTGAGGGGGGCTTCACGCTTAGATGCCTTCAGCGTTTATCCCTCCCGGGCTTGGCTACCCTGCCGTGGGCCTGGCGGCCCAGCAGGTGCACCAGCGGCCCGTCCACCCCGGTCCTCTCGTACTGGGGGCAGCGCCTCTCAGGCCTCCTGCGCCTGCGCCGGATAGGGACCGAACTGTCTCACGACGTTCTGAACCCAGCTCGCGTACCGCTTTGATGGGCGAACAGCCCAACCCTTGGGACCTGCTGCAGCCCCAGGATGCGATGAGCCGACATCGAGGTGCCAAACCACCCCGTCGATGTGAACTCTTGGGGGTGATAAGCCTGTTATCCCCAGGGTAGCTTTTATCCGTTGAGCGACGGCAGTCCCACTCCCTGCCGCCGGATCACTAAGTCCCAGTTTCCTGCCTGCCCCACCCGTCGGTGTCGCAGTCGGGCCCGCTTATGCCTTTGCGCTCCGCGGATGGTTCCCGTCCATCCTGAGCGGACCTTTGAGCGCCTCCGATACCCTTTCGGAGGCGACCGCCCCAGTCAAACTCCCCGCCAGGCGTTGTCCCGCGGCCGGCTCCACGGCCGCCGGTTAGGAGCCCAGTGCTGCAGGGGTGGTATCCCAACGCCGGCTCCGCGGCGGCTTGCGCCGCCGCCTCATCGCCTCCCACCTATCCTGTACGTGCAGCACCGGGCCGCAGCGCCAAGCTGGAGTAAAGCTCCATGGGGTCTTTCCGTCCTGGCGCAGGTAGCCAGCATCTTCACTGGCACTTCAATTTCACCGGGTGCACTGCCGAGACAGCGCCCAAATCATTACGCCTTTCGTGCGGGTCGGAACTTACCCGACAAGGAATTTCGCTACCTTAGGACCGTTATAGTTACGGCCGCCGTTTACTGGGGCTTAAGTTCAGGGCCTCGCTTGCGCTAACCCCTCCCCTTGACCTTCCAGCACCGGGCAGGCGTCAGCCCATATACTTCACCTTCCGGTTTCGCATAGGCCTGTGTTTTTGCTAAACAGTTGCTTGGGCCTGTTCCCTGCGGCCCACCGTATGGTGGGCGCCCCTTCTCCCGAAGTTACGGGGCCATTTTGCCGAGTTCCTTGGCAGTGCTTCGCCCGCCGGCCTTGGGGTCCTCCCCCCATCCACCTGTGTCGGTCTCCGGTACGGGTGCACGGCAGTCAATAGCGGCTTTTCTTGGCACCGGGCCTGCATGCTTCGCTACTACCTTTCGCTCCGCCTCACGCCACCGGCCTGTGCGCACGTGCTTCCCGTGCGCGCCTCCTGCGCTTGCGCCGGGCGCTCCGCCCCCGGCTCATGCCCCGCCCCATGCGTCCCCGCAGTTCTGCTGCCGTGCAGTGCAGGAATCTCCACCTGCTGCCCTTCGGCTACGCGTCCCCGCCTCGCCTTAGGCCCCGACTTACCCAGGGCAGATCAGCTTTACCCTGGAAACCTTGGATATTCGGCCAAGGGGATTCCCACCCCTTTCTCGCTACTCATTCCGGCATTCTCCCTCCCCGGGGCTCCACCCCGCCTTGCGGCGCGGCTTCCTCGCCCCGGCGATGCTCCCCTACCGGTGCACTTCGTGCACCCCTAAGCTTCGGCGCCGTGTTTCAGCCCCGGACATTTTCGGCGCGGGGCTTCTCGACTAGTGAGCTATTACGCACTCTTTGAACGCTTGGCTGCTTCTGGGCCAACGTCCTAGCTGTCTTCGAAGCCCCACATCCTTCCCCACTTAACACGCACTTCGGGGCCTTAGCTGTAGGTCTGGGCTCTTTCCCTCTCGACCGCCCGACTTATCTCGTGCGGTCTGACTCCCGCCCGCTCCCAGCGCGGCATTCGGAGTTTGCTAACCTTCGGTAGGCTTTGACGCCCCCTAGGGTATGCAGTGCTCTACCTCCGCCTGGGCCGGCGCGGGGCTAGCCCTAAAGCTATTTCGGGGAGAACCAGCTATCTCCGGGTTCGGTTGGAATTTCTCCCCTACCCGCACCTCATCCCCGCCCTTTTCAACGGACGTGGGTTCGGCCCTCCACTGCCTCTTACGGCAGCTTCAGCCTGGGCACGGGTAGATCACCCGGTTTCGGGCCTGCCGCTGCTGACTAAACGTTAGCTGTGCTAACGCACCGCCCTGTTCAGGCTCGGTTTCCCTCCGGCTCCGCGCTTTGCGCGCTTAACCTTGCCAGCACCGGCAGCTCGCCGGACCGTTCTACAAAAAGTACGCGGTCACATGCGCATGCGCATGCCCCCGCAGCTTGTAGGCACAGGGTTTCAGGCTCTCTTTCACTCCCCTCCCGGGGTCCTTTTCACCTTTCCTTCACAGTACTATACGCTATCGGTCACTGCAGGTATTTAGCCTTGCGGGGTGGCCCCCGCGCCTTCCCACTGGGTTCCTCGTGCCCCGTGGTACTCCGGCACCCGCCTGCATGCGCCCTGGCTCCGCGTACGGGGCTTTCACCCCCTATGGCCGGCCTTCCCAGTGCCGTTCCGCTCGCCTGGCGCACCCATCCTGCGGGCCCATACCCCGGCACGCACGCGTGCCGGTTTGGGCTCCTCCCGTTCCGCTCGCCGCTACTCCGGGAATCACTTTTGTTTTCTCCTCCTCCGGCTACTTAGATGTTTCAGTTCGCCGGGTGCCCCCCACGCACACTATGGATTCATGTGCGGGTACGTAAGGTCCGCCTTACGTGGGTTCCCCCATTCAGATACCTGCGGATCGACGGGTATTTGCCCCTCCCCGCAGCTTTTCGCAGCTTGTCGCGTCTTTCATCGGCCTGCAGTGCCAAGGCATCCGCCCTGTGCCCTCCCTTGCTTAACCATCTGTGCACGCCTAGCGTGGCGTGCAGGTCCTTTTTTTGGCTCTCTTTAGCCTGCGATTCTCATCGCTTTGCGGGCGCTCCGCTTCCGCCGTGCCATTGCACCGCTTCCGCCCCTGCCCCGCTTTTTTGTTTCTTTTATTTTCGCTTGGTTTGATGTCTTTGGTTCTTGGTTTCTTGTGTTTTCGGTATTCGGTTTTCAAGGTACGTCCTGCGTTACATTTTTCAGCAACGCAAATGGGCTTAAGTGGACTCGAACCACCGACCTCACGCTTATCAGGCGTGCGCTCTAACCGGCTGAGCTATAAGCCCCCATGCCATTTTTTCCTATATTTATTTATCCCCCCTGCTGCATGCATCTGCCTATGCAGCACCTATTTTTTTAAAAAGGGGTCTGGCAGCCACCTGCTCTCCCATGCCGTCC
>BLLT01000181.1 GCA_011958945.1 Lachnospiraceae bacterium
AGACACAAACTTGGGATTGAAAATTTTTAATTTCCAATCTTTACCTCATCTTCATTAAATATAATTCATCAGTGAATTCTGCAGTATCTTCCCCGTAGCCAACAGCGCCGACTGATAGGAATAATTCATGCTGGTAAGCTGCACCGTAACCTCCGTCACATCAATATCCTCATTAGCAGACTGTAATGTCTCAAAAGTAGACTTCTGCGTCATCAGACGGTTGCTGATTAAGTCAAGGCGGCTGGCCCTTGTACCGTTGTCAGTAATAGCCAGGCTGGTAAAATCAGAAATTTTCTGCACCTTGGTAATCATACCTTCAAACATTTTCTGGGCATTTTCACGGATAAAAGCATGAGCCTTTTCCGCGGCAGCATAACTGGCTTTCAAATTATCATAGCCCGCTGCCCCTTCATCCATACCCTTTAACATATTCTCCAAATCCGTTTTAATGTCCTCAATCTCTTTCAATTCGGCAAGCATCTGCTCCAGGTCATCAACGTTCCTATCCATATCCAGGGTGAACACTTCGTGTGCGTTGGTATTTACACATATCCTCTGGTTATATCCCACATCGTATTCCATGTTCTGCTTTATTCTTTCGCAAGGGATATATTTTCCATTTGCATCCTCTGCCTGATTATATTTAATTGCCTTTGCCGGGTCTGGGTCAGTAATATCATCACAGGCAAAATAATGCTGCGGACGCATATCGCCTTTTTTCCAGTTGTCCTTCTGATAATTAATCCGGATTTCCGTATCTGCATCCATTTTTTGGAATGACTTGGCATAAAGTGCATCACTTATTAGCAGTTCACCTGTTTCTGGTATCAGCACTGCCACCTCTGCTGGCGGCGTCTGCTTATTGGCCCACTCAGTAATATAATCCTGCGCACTCCAAGTAGTAGGAGGATTAGTTGTCGTATCCGTCTCAACAGTAGATGAAATTACTGTAATATTACCCAGTGCCGGCGATATCAAATCTGTTTCCTGAGGCCTAGTTCCATTTTGTATTGATGTATCCCTGTCTGCCTTTGAAATCGTTGTTATTTTCGGTATTGTACTTGCATCAGCAGGGTCATACTTTATATTGTCATAAGAAAGCCTAATGCGATATATATCATGGTTTTCAATATTCGCTTCCTGCTCCTTAACCCCATCCGCCGCAGGGTCATAAGTATCCTTAGTTGTTCCCTTTAAATTGCCGATTTGTGTATAATTAACCACATCCACCGCCGATGCATCCAGCTGCTCGGTAATGGAATATTTCCTGTAAGCCGGATCATTCGGGTTCTCCGGCAGATTTTCTATGAAAGTCAGGGAAGTATCCGTACGGTATCCGGTAAACATATACCTTCCCGCATAATCCACGTTCCCTGTGGAATAAAATTCGTCTTTTAATTCCTTTAGCTGTTCCACTACGATAGACACATTGCTGGCATCAAAAACCTTCACAGCGCCCTGTGTGCAAAGCCCTGCCATGCTCTTTAGGATTTCTGCCGTTGTCTCTAACGCATCTCCCGTCACCTTCAGCCAGCTTTCCGCATCTTTTGCATTCTTGCTGTAATACTGGGTAATCTGGGATACATCGCTGCGCAGCCTCAAAGCACGAATGGCGATTACCGGGTCGTCCGAGGGTCTGGATATTTTCTTCTTGGTGGACATCTGTGTGCTCAGCTTATCCTGCAGTTCCTTATTATTGTTAATATTATACAGGGAATTATTCTGCATAATTTTATTAGTCATTCTCATATTGCATTCATCTCCTTATTTAAACCCCGGTCTCCAGAATCAACCTGTCATATATCTCCGTCAGAGTCTGAACCATTTTGGAAGACAATGTGAAGGAATTCTGGTATCTCACCATGTTCACCCCTTCTTCGTCCTCATCCACGCTGGAAATGGACATCCTCTGATTTTCGATGGTAACCGCAATGCCGTAATAAGTATCATAAAAATCTTTGGCATTCCTTGCATTCAAAGCTACATCTGACAAAATCACACCCAAAAATTCTTCTGCCGTAGCATTCCGGAAACTGAACTTAGACTTATCCTGCAAAGCTGCGACCAATTCTTTTACCTTCCCACACTGCTCCACACCTGCATTAGCTTCCGAATTGACTCCCAGCAAATCCGGATCTGCCACTAAAGCACTGTTGATTTCAAGGTTAAATGCTGTCAGTGCATAATATCCCCTGTTTCTCTTGGTGGTATCGTTAGGATTATCCTTAATATCCGGCAATTCATCCTCTGTATACTGGGAATCCGTAATCTTATCCCCGGCCACCGGCTTCTTAGCTGTAAAGAACATTGCCCCGGGATTATCCTGTTTATCATAACCGCTCATGAAAATCTCGTTGATTTTCGCGGCGAAAGAGCGGACAAACTCATTCATCTGAGAAAGATAGTAGGGAATTCCCTGATAATTGATATTTGCGCCTATTTCCGCTTCCCTGCCTATCTTATCGGCCCCCACTACTGTATCGCACTTCGTGTCGTCCATAGTAAAGGTATAGTAAGCTTTCTTGGTTGTTTCATCGTACCTGTATTCCCAGTCTTTATAATAATACAGGGTATTGCCCAGATAAATGCTTCCGCCCGTATCGGAGAGATTGCATTTTTCCATATTTAACAGATGTTCCGCCGTAACCTCTACAGTTACCTTGGTACCCGCCTGGCCTTGGCCTACGCTCTGCACCGAACCATAAAATGCTTTATTGTTATTGCCGTCGCGCATCGCCACCAGACCCTTTAAAGAGCCGCCCATGGTAGCGTTATTCAGATTAAAATCATTCCCGTTATCCCAATAAATATCATATAAACCATCCGCATCCGTCTGATTTACCTTTTCATTATCCGCCCTGGAACGGCATTCCAGCTTATGATAATCATTGCCGTCCACAATAGGCTGATTGCCTGCGATGCTGACTACGAAACGGGTTCCCCCGGTCTCCCTGGTGGGGTCATACGGGTCTGTTATAGGGTACTCGTTGGTCTCCACATCCACGATTTCAGACAATTCATCCAACAGCAAATCCCTCTTATCCCGCAGCTGATTCGCTATAGTCCCTGTCATCTCTACCACATTAATCTGTTTATTCAGAGTGGCAATTTCCGATGTGATGGAATTAATCCTCTCCACCCGCAGCCTGATTTCTTCATTAATATCCTTCTGCAAGGCCTGCAGATTGCCTGCCGTATTGTTAAAATACTCTGCCATTTTCTGTGCGGCAGCAATAAAGGTTGCTTTGGAATCCCTGCTGACACCGTCTGGGGTAAGACCTGACAACGTATTCCTAAACGTATTAAAAATAGCGGCAAATCCAGTATCCCCATCGTCATCCAAATATTGCTGGATGTTGTCCGTATAATATTTTTTGATATCATATTCACCCAGGGTAGAATTATTATTCCGAAATCTCATATCGTAAAAGGAATCCCTGACACGTTCTATCGCCACTGTATCTACGCCGGCGCCGGCACAGCCATATGTGGTAAACAGCCTGAGAGCATCCGCCGCCTCCTGTGTTACCTGCTGCCTGCTATAACCCTCGGTATGCACATTTGCAATATTGTTGGCGGTGGTATTCAATGCCGCATTGGCTGCCCTGATTCCCGATGACGCTATTGATAATCCAAAAAACTGTGATGGCATTTACTTCACCTTACCTTCCTAATGTGCTAAGTATATGTTCAATCATTTCGTTAATTACGTTCACGTATCTGCTGGATGCATTAAAGGCATTCTGGAACTTAATCATAAACTCCATTTCCTCCGCATCGGATACACCTACAATCATTTCTCTTGAAGAAAAGGTCTCGTTGACTACCTCCTCCTGCACATCTCTGATTTCCTTGTTAGCTTCCCCCGTAATTGCCACCTGGTCGATAAGGTTGGCATAATAGCCGATTAATGACACCTTCGTCTCCACGTTGGGGTTGAGCGTATGGGTTTCCTCCGAAAAAGCAGCCTTTAACTTGGATGTGGTAGCCTTATCCTCCGAACCATCCTGCAAACGGAAAGAAAGCAATCCCGGCTCACGCTTCAAATCTTCGTTTACTATCATGTTCCCGATGCTAAAGCCCTTCTCCGGGTCATCGGATATCAATTCAAACATCTGGAGGGGATTGCCATCCGCATCCTTCATATATCCGGTATCCGGCTCGCTCATGGCTGCTTCTCTCAGCACCCCATTGATGGTTGTAACCACCTTATTAATCAGCCGGTCAAACTCCGCCTGTACATTCATCAGCAGCGACTGGGAAATATCCCTGTTATACGCTTCCTTATCTTCCAGGTCCTGATAGGTCGCCCTTCTATCCCCCCTGGCATATACAAGGGCGCGCAGAGAACCGATATCAGTGTTCAGCGAGGAACGGATTTCCTGGGTTGTGTCAAATACGGTACAATTGTCTAAAATCGGTATCTTTTCTCCCCAGGGCGTCTCCGTATAGTCCGCAAGCTGCGGCCAATAAGGAGTATAAAAACCGGTATCCGGATCGGCATACACTGCCATTTTATTAACGGATTCCGTATTTACAAAATCCACCCCTTCGAATTTAACGGTTACTACGCCATAAATATCCTCTGTATAGCTAATACTCCCCATTTTGGACATTTCATCCAGAAGGTAGTTTCTTCTATCCCTTAAATCGTTGGCATTTTCCACATCGCCCGCTTCTGCCCGCAGTATTTGCTTGTTTAACGATACAAGTTCTTCCCCATAAGCATTGAGAAGATCCACATTTTTTCCAATCTGCGCATTTAAATTGTCCTGCATTTCACTCAGGCCTTTATATACCAAAGATGCCCTTGTAAGGAATTCATTGCAGCGGGACACAAAAAGATTCTGCTGGGTCAGATCGCAAGGGTCTCCATCCAAATCCTGGATCGTATCCCAAAGGTTGGACAGCGCCTGGGAAAACTCCACACCTTGAAATTCCCCGAACAGATCTTCCATCTCATCGATAACCTTCGTATTTGTCTCATAAAACGCACTGCGCCCCGACTCCTTACGATAGGTTTTATCCAGAAACATATCCCTCACCTGTCTCGTCTGTGCATAATATACACCCAGGCCGTATTGTTGGTAAGAAACAGCGGAAGCGCTGACAGAAAGTGTCTGATAGGTCCTTGTGTTAAGCAGAATCTGCTGCCTGGTATAGGCTCTCGTATCTACGTTTGTCATATTGTGAGCTGTAGTATTCATCGCATTCTGGCTCGTCTGCAATCCAGATGCCCCTATATATAAACTTCCAAATAATGGCATGATATCACCTCTTCCCGGGATTATTGCTTTGCATCAAATCCACTTTTATTCACCCCGATTACGCTGCCGGCGCTGTATGCGCCCCTGTTATAATTCGCAGTCTCGGGGGCTGCTTTCATTGCTTGAAACATGTTTATGTCAAACTCGATCATTTCCAGTGCATTCATTATCAGGTCCCGGTTCTGCTCGTTAACCGCCCGCACCCGATGCACCACACTTTTTAGCCTGTCATAAACTTTAGCCAGCTTCTGCTGCTCCACTGGCCTGGGTTCCAGCATCTGAATAATGTTTGTCAATATCAAATCTTCAACATCCCTGTTTACTACGTTGGCAATATCCCGAATCACTTCCCGCCTTTTATTGTCCAGATTATTGATTCTGCTTGCAACGATTTGTTCTTCATCCGTGATTTTTGATAATTCCTGTAAATTGCCGGAAATAATTACCGGCTTTTTCTTTGTGGAAAGTTCCAGCAAGTTGTCATATTCATCACATAAACTTCCTAATACAGTTATTAGGTTTTCCATCAAACTTGCCACGCAACTACCCCATTTCTTTCATCTTCTGAAATAATTTATCAGCAAACTTCCCTGCACTCACCTCATAAGTACCCGCTTGAATACTACTTTTGAGAGGAGCAGTTATTTCTTCCCTGATATCCCTGCTGGCTGCCACTGCCTGCTTTGCCACCTGATAATCTTTTCCTAAACTGGAGATTTCCAGCTGGTCGCCGGCAAATCCTGTGCCCGCCTTTTTCTGGCTCTTGTCAGCCTTGGTTGTTTTATATATCTGCTGAACCTGAGTATAAGCTTCTATACGCATCGTCCACTCCTCCTTCCATGGAATTACTGATGTCTTATTATTATTATCGGATTTTTGTCGAATTACTTTAGAGGGAATGGGGAGAAAAAACTTAATTTCTGAACGGCGCGGCTAATGGCAAGGGCAGCACCCTGCTTTCCAGAAATCTGCGCAATGCCCTTTATCTTTCCCTGGAATCCATGCCTGCGGCGGAATCCATTATGATTCTGGACGAGAACGGGAATTCGGAATGTGCCGCGCGCTATACTATGCCCCATGCCATACTCTCTTCCCCCAGGGAAGCGGACTGGTATGATGAGGTGCACCGGCTTTCCGGCGCGCCAATCTTTCTTATCAACGGAGGGGGATACTTTGCACCCGATGGGGAAAATAATTACCTTTCCCTCATTCGTCTCATAAACAGCATTGAGGATGTTCGCCCGCTGGGGTATATGATTATCAATATTCCTTTAGATGAACTTTTTTCCGTTTCTAATACAAAAGATGCCAACTACTCGGATATCTGCGTTTATTCCGGCCATTCTCCCGTGCTGCAGTTCTCCAACAGCATGCTGGCCCAATATTTTTCCGAGAATGCCATTTCGGAACTGTTTGCCCTTAAGGAAAAGGAAGCGGTCATAGGCGGCGATAAGTATTTGCTTCTCAGCCTGCAGAACTCCTCGCTGAACATGCATTATTTCAGCGCTACCAAGTTTGCATCCTATTCCAGCGAATTCAAGCCTTTTCTTCTTATTTGCCTGTTTACCGTGCTCATCAGCACCAGCCTCTTTCTGCTGATTGCCTTCTGTACCAGCCATTTCGTCACAGACCCGCTTTACCGGCTGTCCGCTGCCATGAATAAAACGGAGCAGGGCGATTTTCACCCTGCTTATGTGACTTCCTACAAAGATGAAATAGTCCGGTTACAAGATGCCTACAACGAAATGGTGGATAAAATCGAGCTCCTCCTTTCCGCCAAAATATCGGAGCAGAAAAAGCTGAGGAATGCGGAACTGAAAATATTGCAGGAGCAAATTAAGCCCCATTTCCTATATAACAGCCTAAGCGGCATCGCATATTTGATTACTGACCGGCAAAATACCACCGCCTGCGACATGGTCATTTCCCTGTCGGAATATTACCGGGAAAGTTTAAGTAAGGGAAGCGAAGTTATCAGCCTGGCCACAGAAGTGAATATTGTAAAAAATTATTTAAAACTGCAAAAAATGCGTTTTCCTGACCGTTTTGAAGATACCTATGAAATTGGGGAGGATACCCTTTCCCTTACCATTCCCCGCCTGGTCTTACAGCCCCTGGTAGAAAATTCCCTCTATCATGGCATTCTGCCCACCGGCGATTTCGGCATCATACAAATCAGGGCCTACCGTAAAAACTGCTTCCTTATGCTCCATATCCGGGATGACGGCGTAGGAATCAGCCCGGAACAGCTTTCGGACATCATGGATGATACGTTGGAATCCAACCGGAAAAGCTTTGGCCTGCGGGGAACTGTGGAACGTCTCCAGATTTTTTATGATGACAAAAGCATCTACCAAATCATCAGCGCTGAAAACTGAAAGTTTTCAATCCCAGGTTTGTGTCTGCGTGGCATCCACAAACTTCACATGCGCAAAAGTCCGCGCAGAAATGAGGATAAAAATAAAAAAGACAGCGCTGGCAAAGCCAAATCACAAAAGCAGCGCAGAAATGGAGTAAAGCATGAAAATTCAGAACCCTATTCTGAAAGGATTTAACCCGGACCCCAGTATTATCCGGGTAGGGGAGGTTTATTATATTGCCACATCCACCTTTGAGTGGTGGCCTGGCGTGCAGATTCATATGTCATTGGATTTGGTGAACTGGAAGCTGATAGGGCATCCCTTAAATGAAAAAAGGTTGCTTGATATGACAGGAAACCCAACAATCTTATCCCTTCACTGCACCGGATACCATCCCGCTCTGCACCTGTTTGCTAAACAACAGATATATGACAATAGTAGGCACTGTAGCCACCATCAGGCCTGCACCCATAGTGCCCCAATCCGTAGTGTACCTTCCCACCATCTGCATAATACCCACGGTCAGCGTCCGATATTTTTCCGAGTTGATAAATGTGATGGCAAACATCATTTCATTCCAAGTGGAAAGAAATGTAAATACGGAAATAGTAGCCAAAGCCGGTTTGACTAACGGCATCATAATCTGGAAAAATGTCCTATAAATACCGCATCCGTCCAAAAAGGCCGATTCCTCCAGTTCCCTGGGCAGCGTCTGGAAAAAGCCTATCATAAAAAAGATGGCCATAGGCAGGGCAAACGCGATATATGGAATAATGATTGCCTGATAGGTATCCAACATTTTCAGATTCCTCAACATAATAAATACGGGCAGCAGCACCGCATGCAGAGGAATCATCAGCCCCAAAGAAAAGAATGTTTTCACGATTCCATTGATTTTTACCGTCATTCTGGCTATAGCGTAGGAAACCATACAGGCCAAAATATCGGAAACAAGAATTACGACCAGCGTTACAAAAATACTGTTTAACAGATAATACCCTACGTTGGCATTGAACAGGGCATTCTCATAATTGGACCAGTAAAAATGCTGCGGCAGCCCCATGACATTGCCGCTGTAAATTTCATTGTTATCCTTCAAAGAGAAGAAAAAGAGGAACAGCAGCGGATATAGCTGTACCACTGCGAAGGCAATCAGAAGAACCTGTAACAAAACTTTGGATAATTTTATTGATTTCATAACCGCCCTCCTAGTAGAGCGTATTCAAAGTTT
>BLLT01000182.1 GCA_011958945.1 Lachnospiraceae bacterium
GTCACAGCAAAGCTGTGACTCAAATCCAGATGAAAAATCTTTGATTTTTCAATTTATACCTCAATATCCACTATCCTATTAGAAAGCCAAACCGCCCCCAAATAAACCGCCAGACAAACCGTCATAACCGCTACGCCAATTACGTTCTTATAAAGTACCTGGAAAAAACCTCTTGAAACGATACTGATATACAGCAAGATCCCGAAAGGAACCACATTCATCACCTTCTGCTCCATCTGCCTTGCACTGATTACCACCTGTATTTCCTTTTCCGTTTCTATCTTATCCTCTATTACCGCAACACTTCTTCCAATCACCTCTGTCAAATTTCCCCCACTCCTCTTAGCCGCCGAAAACACCTCCGCGAACTCCATAATATCCCCCACCCCGCTTCGTTTCCCAAAATCATACAAAAGCTGCTCCAACACCACATTATTCTTCAACCCGGCAATCACTGTATACAATTCCCTGCATATAACACTTTCCTCCCCATACAACAGCCCCATATCCCCATAAGCCTGCCTAAATGCATTCTCTATGGAATAACCCGCCTTCTGGTTTGCAGATACCGAAAGAATAGCATCCTTAAACTGACTCGCCGTCTCCTTCCGTCTCTTCTTCAGCAAAACCTTCCCCTTTTCCTTCTGATACACTAAGAAAACCGGAATCAAAAACGGCACAGCCCAAACCGACTGATAAAAAAACCAAGCCAAAACAGCCACAATTCCTACCCCTTCCAAAATACACCTGACCCTCTCTCCCCTATTCAATCCCCCTTCACTTCCACCTCCCAGTTCCTCTAAACTTTTCCTTCTCATCCCTCCGCCACTTCTTCCCCTCACTCCCCCACTTCCCCTCCTTCCCAACTTCTTACTTTTTCTCGCCTTAAACTCCTCACTTTTTCTCACTTTAAACTCCTCACTGCTTCCCACTTTAAACCCCTCACCGCTTCCCACTTTAAATCCCTCACTGCTTCCCACTTTAAACTCCTCACTGCTTCCCACTTTAAACTCCTCATCTCTTCTCCTTCTCAACTCCTCTCCCCTTCTCGCCCTCACCTATTCCCTTTCTCATCACCATCTCCCTCATTCTCACAAACCCTTAGGCAATTGCGAGCCCAATAACCTTGGCCGAATATTCTGACAATATGATTTTGAGAAAAGCCTTTTCATGCCATGGAAGCAAGACCAAAAAACAGGAGGGCCTCTGCCCGAGTGTTTTTATCTCTAGGCTTGCTGGAATGTCCGGCATGACTGGCTTTGAACAAAACATATTGTCAGAATATTCTCACAACCTCCCTCACAACCTCCCTCGCTGCCTACCCCCACACCCTAAACCCCCGCAGCCCTAAGCTTTCCCACCCCCCTCAACTCATCTTTCTTCACCAGCCTCCCCTTCACCTTTCCGCCGTCTTCCCCCTCTTCCTGAAATTCATACAATGTCCTCATTTTTATTTCTCCCCCTTCCACTCCATCTATCTCCGCTATTTCCAATACCTTCCTGCTTTTATCCCTAAGCCTGCCCAAATGGATGATAATGTCCAGCCCGGAAGCTATCTGCTGCCGGATAGCTGTAAGCGGCAACTCCATTCCCATCAATATCATCGTCTCCAGCCTGCTCAGCATATCCCTGGAACTGTTGGCGTGGCCTGTAGACATGGATCCATCGTGTCCCGTATTCAGGCACTGCATCATATCAATCGCCTCCCCGCCCCTTACTTCTCCCACTACTATGCGATCAGGCCTCATCCTCAGGCTTGTTTTGATCAAATCCCTGATACCGATAGGCTTACAGCCCTCCACATTAGCGTTTCTCGTCTCCATACGAACCAAGTTAGGAATATTTTGGATTTGCAGTTCCGCATTGTCTTCAATTGTAATAATTCTTTCATCTCTGGGAATAAAAGCAGAAAGTGCATTTAGAAATGTAGTTTTACCCGAACCTGTGCCTCCGCTGATAAAGATATTATATTTTGCCCTCACAAGCCTGGACAGAAATGAAACAGCCTCCTCCGTAATACTTCCCCATTCCATCAGTTCCCTCATCCCTATAGGTTTATCCGGGAAACGGCGTATGGTTAAAGCAGGGCCATTCAGCGCTACCGGGCTGAGCACTACATTAACCCGGGCACCATTTTCCAGTCGGGCATCCACAATCGGGGAAGCCTCATTTACCGTACGGTTGCAGCCAGCGGCTATTTTTTGTATCACATCTTCCAGCTTTTCCTTGGACTCAAACCGCATCCCATAACCCATCACCTGGCCGGATTTTTCAATAAAGATTTCCTCCGTTCCATTTACCATTATCTCCGTCACATCGTTGTCATCAATGAGTTCCTGTAAGATATCCAGCTTTCGTATGGAATAAAAAAGTTCCTGCCGAAGCCTCCCTCTGTCCTTTAGCCCGATCATATATTCCTTGCTTCGGGCAATAATCAGTTCATCAATAATATCTTTTATTTCCTCGTCCGTCATTTGCCTGGAAAAATCCAGCCGTTCCATTACCATTGCTTTTAGGTTCTTTTTATGCATTTTCACATTGCCGCATTCATCCGCCATACCCATATACTTCTTCCTCTATGATTTTCTTTATATACGCTGCCAACTCGCCGTTTGTTAACTGATCCAGCTTTGAGGGCAGCTTATAGAATTCCGGCAGCACCCATTTTTTTGTCTTCAGCGCTACATCGCCATAATTCATTGACTGTAATATTGACTCATACTGCCGCATTTTCGCTTTTGCAAACATATCTTCTTTCATGATAGTAAATACACGAAAGCACTCCCTTAAAATATCCAGCAGCCCCTTCACCTGAGCCGACAGATCCAAAATCAAATATTCATAGTTGGCTGTCATTTCTATTTCCTTAAATAGGCCCATCCAGTGAGAACTGTCTATCTCTTCCAAATCTTTGTAAAAAAATGCCGGTGGAATGTAATCTAAGCCGTTTAAGGACTGCATCATCCCTCCTAGCCGGTAGGACAGCTTATCCTTTTCACAGTCAAAATAATAGAGCACATCCATAATGTCCATAGTAAATTCCCCAGGCAGCAGCTGGCCAAAGCCGGAATAATTTTCAAAATTCAAATATAGAGTCTTATGATTCCTGGCCAAAAGCTGCCCCATACTAAGGGCAAAGGTTGTTTGCAGGCAT
Organism: Lachnospiraceae bacterium; assembly: GCA_011958945.1. Classification (GTDB taxonomy): domain Bacteria; phylum Bacillota; class Clostridia; order Lachnospirales; family Lachnospiraceae; genus Kineothrix. The sequence continues at coordinate 3,155 of BLLT01000182.1, forward strand.
CTTCCTACCGGAGAATAGCAGCCTATTATTTTCATCCTGTTCCCAATGGCTATCCGAGGAGAGATTTCTTTAACCCCTTCCATGTAGTTTTCCATCACCGTCCGGAAAATCACTTCTGAAGACTGGTACTTATTAATATTTTTCATATCCCCGCCCACCTGGTTTCCGCTTTCGTTTAAAACCATAATATGGGCTATAGGCAGATCCTGCAGTTTTTCCTCATAAGCATTTTCCGCAATCAGCAAAAGTTCCGTATCGTTTTTTTCTGTAAATTTCTTTAGCTGCTCCTTATTCGTAAATGCTCGTATGGCAAATGGATGACCGCCCTTTTTTTCCATATAATCCGCCATATGCCGCAAGTAGCTTTCTTCCCCGTCACAAAGCGCCAAAAATTTCTTTATCATTTTCCCTAATAAAAACCTCCTTTATAAATTACCATCCCAATCAGTACCGGCAGGGAAAAATGAATTTCCCCTTCTCTTCTTTTTTTCCTGTCTTCCGCATCCTGCCTGTAAAATTTCCACTCCCCGCTTCTAAATACATCATAGATATATGCCAAAAGATATTTCATACGCTGTATAAAATTTCTTTCCGCCAGCATTTTGATCAAGGACAGTACTGCTCCGCAAAACAATGACATTCCAAGGCATATGACAGTTTCCCTCACTGTAAGGAAACACCCTGCAGCTGCTAAAAGCTTCACATCCCCCGCCCCCAGCGTTCCGATTCTAAACAGAGGGTACAGCAGCATAACAGGCACTGACATGGAAATGGCCGCCGATAAAACCCCATATCCCCCATTCTGCCATGCAGCATAGGACAAACCCGCCGCTATGGCAATAAGTATCCACTCGTTATAAATCTTGTCAAAGAGCAAATCCATAACCACCGCAACGGCCAGTACAACAAATAAAATAATAATACACATCACCCCTTCTTTTGCATATTTTATTAACAAAACCGGTTTGAAATTTGGAACGATTCCTGTTCCTGTGATTATCCGGCATTCCTAATGCTTTGAAGCATCCCTTCGCCGGATGTGAAGAGTTCTGAACTGTATTTGAATTATAGAATGAAAATTCCCGCTTGTCCAGCCCTTTTGACCAATGAATAAATTTTTGGTTGATTCTTATAAAATCTTATACAGATTTATGCCGTAGAGCATAAAAAGCCCGGGAAAACCAAGTATTCCCGATGTTAAAATTGTAATAGGGTTGATGCCTATGGCAATGGAAATCCCCTGGGATACGAGAAAGCCATTCATAAAGAAAATGGATACCGTTCCGATTACAGAGCGGAATATAAAATTGATAATCCATTCCTTTCTCTTTCTGAATGCCCCTATCATAAGTGTGAAAATACATGCCCCTACTATCATAATGCTGCCTATGTAGTTATCCATACGATATCCCCGCTCCTCTTCTTTTCTCTGGATTCAACCAATACATTCTCCACGTCTTTTATGCCTGATTTTACACCAGCTATTTTGTCTCGTCCGGCAGCTGCACCCAAACGGATAAAAATATGGCTGCCGCGGCTTACCCTATAGCAATTTCGGGAAGCCACACTTCAATATATGACCTGTACATTTTTTATATTACATGAATATTTGCGGCGTTCCTGTCTATACTTAGAAAAAGAGGAAATTTTTGGTTATGATATTCCACAAAAAAGAAGGGGCGATATATGAAAATATGTTTTAGGCAAACAATTTATAACCATCAGACAATGGACGAAAGGGAACAGCAGATGAACAGTATTTTAGCTGATTTGGACAAAACACGCCGAGCCCTGGAGGATGCTTATGCCGGTTTCGATAACGTAACAGACCCCGACTTGATTGACTGCTACATCTATGAGGTAAATTCTGTCTTGAAAAGATATAAATTTCTATTAGAACAGGCAGCAAAAATTAATTTGCTGCCCGAAAAAGAACTGGTATCATCTTCTGAAATTATCATACCAGAGCGTGTATAAAGCACGCTCTGATGGTTTTTTAAGCCCTAAATCCCCGGTTAGTGCCCTGGTCTGTGAAATTCTCTACCAAATTATTCCTGCCATAGGTCAAGCCGGCATAAACGGTTTGTACATTTTCCATAACAGGCCCGGAAGTATCCATACTGCCCAGTTTCTCATATGCCCCGTGAAGGCCCTTTATCACTTTATAGGCATTGTCCAGCGGTTTCTCGGTATTCCGGACTTCGGCCCTGGCCAGTTCCCTATTCACATACAAATACAGCTGTAAAAAGTTAACTGCCAGCTGATAATCGAAATTCAAAGAATTAAGAAGTTCATTGATGCATCCCCTGGCTTTCCTGATTCCCTCACGAAATCCCATGCGATCTTCCTTTTCGTGAGCAGCTTTTGCTTCTTCTACATACAGCATCAGCATTTCATATAGTATCGTAATCAGCTGGGTCTTGTTTGCCTGTGTAATTTTCCTCGTATACTCCTGCTTTAATTCCTTTGTCATATCCAAAAACCTTCCTTCAGGATAATATATCCTATTCCTGCTTTTCCACAAAATCGCATTAATATCCCCTAATTATAGCTATAGCAAACGGCGAAACTTGCTGCCGTTTGCTATAGTCATCAAGGAGTGCACAAAAACTTTATAGAAATCCTACAGTACCGCCCATTATTGCAGTAACTGCAGAACCTGTGCCGGTCTTTCATTGGCCTGTGCCAACATGGACATGCTCGCCTGGGATATAACCTGAACCGTAGTATACTCGGTCATTTCCTCAGCCATGTCCGCATCCATAATTCTGGAATAAGCCGCTGTCATATTTTCACTGATGATGTCCAGGTTGCTCACACAGTGCTCCAAACGGTTCTGGTATGCACCCAGGCGGCTTCTTGCGGAAGATACATATTCAATAGCTCCCGCTATACTGTCAATCGCTGCCCTGGCCGAATCCATATCCTTCATGTTCATATTGGTCAGACCCAATTCATCCAAGGAAATGGTAGGAACACGGATATCCAGTACCTGGCCCTCATTGGAGCCAATCTGCATGGTCATCGCGCCGATGCCTGTGACGTCTATAGTAGTAGGTGTATTAATTGCGACAGGACCATCTATTGCATTTCCATTGGCATCCCTTGGCGGCTCAATCTTAAGATTCAATTCAAATTCATCGGAAACGATTGTAATTTTATTGCCCGCTGCCTTTGTAACCGCAGCATTGGTCGGAAAACCCATCGTAGTTGTTGTACTGGTCGTATTCAGACCACAAGTAACTTGATTTAAATCAATCTCCCCATCCACAAAAGTAACGCTAAGTGAATTCACTACATATTTCCCCGCCGTCACAGCATCGGAATAATACCCCACCTTCACCTGTGCGTTATCAGTATACCCCCGCAAGTCAAAATTCCCATTCATCAAAGTATTCCCATTGAACTGAGTGGTATCTGCGATACGGGTAATTTCCTGTTTTAACTGGGTAATCTCGTCTTCCACCGTTGCCCTGTCGGCATCGCTGAGCGGGCCATTGCTGGCTTTTACAGCCAGTACGTTCATCCTCTGCAGGATGTCATGGACTTCTGAAAGCGCACCGTCCGCTGTCTCAATGGCAGAAATAGCATCGCTGCTGTTCTGGGTAGCTACAGAAAGGCCTTTTAACTGCATATTCATCCTTTTTCCCATAGCCATACCCGCCGGATTATCCTTTGCCTCGGTCACTTTCAAGCCGGAAGACAGCCTTTTCAGGGATTCCGTCAATCTGTTGTCATTTCTCGTTAACGCATTATGTGCCACCATTGCAGGCGCATTATAACATATTCTCATAATCTATTCCTTCACCTTTCCGTATATATCCGATGAAAATCTTCGCTGCATCATATAACTTCTTCGTAGGAATCTGCTGTTTCCCGTCTTCTCCGGCGATTTCCTCTCTTGCCTGTACCGCCGCGCCGGACACTGCAGCCAAATCCAATCCTTCGTTATGTACGAAATTTAAGCTTACAATCTTTATATCGGCCTGTTCCAACGATTTCTTTAACCCTTCTGCAATATTCTCTAACATTTTCATCGATTCTTTTCTTTCACAGGCCACATAACCCGACAAATGGTATTCTCCCGTGCCATGGATGGAAATACCAAACTGTGCAGCCGCCCTGCCGTAAGCTACAGTTTCCATGGACAGCATTACTTTGCCGCTTTCCTTCCTGCCATGAATAATTTTTAAATTGATGGAGGTCATTTCTTCGCCGATTCTCACCGGCACTTCATAGTTTTCTTCCTGAGCCATATTCCCGGCAAAGGATATCTGCTTATACAGACTGGAAATTTCCCTGATATCAATTTTCCCCGTCTCTTCCTGTCCGTAAACTGCCTTTTCCAGGATTTCTTCATAAGCCTGCCCCAGCCTTTCATAGGCCGCTTTCATAGGCGCTTCCCCGGCCATGGATTCGTAAACATCCTCCATCGCCGCTTCCAGTTTCTCTTTTTCCCCGGTTTCTTCCGCCAAATCGTACAGACGCCCCGCGGCCCTGCCCCGTTCTTTCATAAAAAGCCCTGCTGACATAAGGTTATCCGCCGTTACCGGCTGTTCAAAGCCCAGCAGTTCCTTTACCACAGCTTCTTCCGCCGCCATTTCCTGGCGGATTTGCCCGGCTTTTTCCCGTATATATTCTCTGTGGGATTCCCTGTCTGGTTCTGTTTCCTTAAGGATTGCCGCCATTTCTTCCAATCCGATATCGCCCTCAGCCGGAATAGCCATCATCTTTCCGCCGTCCAGCCCGTCAAAAATATCCGAAGCCAGCTTCTTATAATATCCGCTTTCTATCTGTTCAGAAATGCTCTTCCCCTGAAATGAAGCCGATGCACCGCCAAAGCTGTCATCCACTTTCCTGTCCATGCCATGCTTTTTATTGCTCCTCATGGCTGTGAGCAGATTTTTCACCGTAGGCTCCATCCCCTGATGAAGCAAAGTTCCGATGGCTGCACCGTCCGTCTTTTCCAACTGGCGGAACAGGCGGTAGATTCCTATATAGGATTCCTTTTCCTCCTGGGTAATGCTATGGTTTTTCTCCAGTTTATACAAATATTCGCTGTATTTTTCTATCTCCTCTTTCGGGCTTCTTTCCCTGTTATCCAAATAGGTTTCCAGTTCCTGCATATCCATGGAAAGAGGGTTCTTTCCATCTTTTATCATCTGCATCACTGCCGCCGGGGTCATCTTTCCCAGCACACGCTGAATAGATGTATCCGCCGACTTCACCGCACTCACATTTTCTTCCGAAATTTCCATGCGGTTATATCCCAGGATTCTCACCGCGCGCCGGTTTCCATCCGTTGTTTCCATACCCATATCTTTCAAAAGGTCATCCACATTCCTAAATGCCTTTCTGATGGAATCCCCCAAATCCGCCCTCGGCGCTGTCATCAGTGCTTCGTAGCTTTCTCCCGCCTTTTCGTATATACCTTGAAGGATAGCCCCTTCCCGATGGGCGTTTTCTATGGTAAATGCTTCCATTCCGACGCCTGCGTTCGTCTGGGTGCTTCCCTGAATAGTAATTTTCTGGGCCGAAAAACTATAAAAAGCAAATTTTCCAACCAGAGCCGCCGGCATGCCGCCCAGCTC
>BLLT01000183.1 GCA_011958945.1 Lachnospiraceae bacterium
CATGAGTTGCAAAGCAACTCGCGAACCTAGTGCCCGCTACTCTTTTTTCAGAGCAAAAGCGCGGCGACGGAGCATTTTATTTTCCTCACGGCGTCCGCCACCGTTAACTAACTGACATTGGTTCAAACCAACCCGAACTGTTACAGGCAATCTACAGCAAACCGGAAAACCCGCAGAAAGCAATCGCCATCAGCCCTGCCGTCACAAGCACAATCGGCATTCCCTTAAAGGATTCCGGTACATCATTAAATTCTATCTTTTCACGGATTCCCGCCAAAATGACAATAGCAATAGTAAACCCTACCGCAGTGGCAAACCCGTTTACAATGCCTGTCAATATGCCGTATTTTTTCTGCACGTTGGTAAGGGCAATGCCCAAAACCGCGCAGTTCGTTGTAATCAACGGCAGATATACGCCCAGCGCCTGATAAAGGGGAGGCATAAATTTCTTTAAAAACATTTCCACAAACTGTACCAATGCCGCAATCACCAGAATGAAAACAATGGTCTGCAGATAAGTCACATCGAATTTCTCCAAAATAAATTTATAAATTACCCCGGAAACCGCAGAGGCTAACGTAATGACGAAGATAACCGCCACACCCATCCCCGCTGCCGTATTGGTCTTCTTCGACACTCCAAGGAAAGGGCAAAGTCCCAAAAACTGGCTTAAAACCACGTTATTTACCAGGGAAGAACTGATTAATATAATAAGTAAATCCTGAATCATTTTTGCTCATCCTCCTTTCCTTCTCCGTAAAATCTGCGGCTGCATCCTTTTTCCCCGCAGTTCATACAGTCCTCATTACAGCCAGACTGGATTTTCGACATATCCTTGCCTTTCTTCTCGCCGTTTATCCGTACTTTATTCTGCACTGCCGTAAGTGCTGCCAGCACGAAAAATGCTCCGGGAGCCATGATGAAAATCGCACAGGGCACATAGGAATCCGGCATAATGTGCATTCCGAAAATTTCCCCTGCCCCTAACAGTTCACGCACCGCACCGATACAAGTCAGGGCGAAGGAAAAGCCCAGCCCCATCCCTATGCCGTCAAAAAGCGAAGGGATAATAGGATTCTTAGAAGCATAGGACTCCGCCCTTCCCAAAATAATACAGTTTACTACAATCAGCGGGATATAAAGCCCCAGCGCATCATAAAGCGCAGGGATGAACCCCTCCAGCAAAAGTTCCACCATCGTTACAAAAGAAGCAATTACAACAATAAAAGCCGGTATCCTTACTTTGTCCGGGATAATATTCCGGAGCATGGAAATAATCATATTGCTAAGCGCCAGCACTACCATCGTGGTCAGCCCCATGCCAAGGCCGTTCATGGCAGAGGTGGTAACTGCCAGCGTAGGGCACATACCCAGCATCAATACGAAGGTAGGATTTTCTTTTATAAGGCCGTTATATAGCCGTTCCATTGCATTCCCGTTATTCATTGCCATTTCCTCCTTCCATCAACACTTCCCTGAAATAATACAGCCCGCCGTTCACCCCGTTGGTCACCGCATTGGTTGTAATGGTGGCGCCGCTGATGGCGTCAATCTGGTCATCCCCTGCCGCGCCCGATTTTACATAAGTAAAGCTTTCCGCCGTCTTACCCGCAAACTGGGGTTTTAACACCTCTTCCGCCCGCATGCCAAGGCCCGCGGTTTCCGATATGGACAAAAGGGAAATCCCATTCAGCGTGCCGTCATTGCGCACGCCCATCATAAATTCAATATCACCGCCATAGCCTTCATGGTCATTCACCGTTATCACATAGCCCAGCACATTGCCGCTGCCGTCTAACGCCTTCATTACCTCGCCGATATCCACGCCCTCAAAGCCCTGCTCCGCCCAGCCTTCCGGCAGATAAACGGTTTCCTCATTCGGAGAGGCCGCCCCGTTTTCCCCTTCCTGTGCAACTACTGCAATTGCTTCAAAAGAAGCCGCATCCTGAAATACTTCCGCGCAGGCCTTCTGCTTCGCCTTTTCCTTCTGCACTGCAATCGGCTCCTTTGTCACCTGATACACTGCCCCTAAAATCAACCCGGCCAGCAGCGTAATGGCAAATAAAATCAAAGCATCCTTTAGCATACTGCCGCTTTTTTCCTGATTCATGCTCGTTTTCCCCCTTTCATGCCAAATGCCTTCGGTAGGGTCATTTTTTCAATTAACGGCACCAACAGATTACCGATAATAATCGCATAGGAAACCCCTTCGGAGGACGGGCCGAAAATCCGGAAAATACCTGTCAGGATTCCCAGCAAAATACCATAAACATATTGCCCGTTCTTCGTAATCGGCCTGGTCGCATAATCGGTAGCCATAAAGAAGGCACCTAACATCAATCCGCCGCCGGCCAGCTGGGCACAGATATAAGCCGGTTCAAACCCATGCCCTCCGAACAGACCGGCAAACACGATGAAACTGACAATATAACAGCCAGATATGCGCAAATCTATCACGCCCAGAAGAATTAAGAAACAAGCCCCCAAAACAATCGCTATCATCGATGTTTCGCCGATTGTTCCCGATGTTTTACCGATCATCATGGATAAAACATCCACCGCTTCTCCATCTTTTATTGCGGCCAGGGGAGTTGCCCCTGTATAGGTATCGCAGTCAAAATTAGTCATAATCGACGTAAAGGAAATCAGCAAAAAGCACCTGGCCGCCAATGCCGGGTTCATAAAATTCTGGCCCAGTCCGCCGAAAAGCATTTTTACTACCAAAATAGCAAACACGCCGCCAATGACACCTATCCACCAAGGTGCGCTGGAGGGAAGGTTCAATGCCAGCAAAAGCCCTGTCACCACCGCCGAATAATCCCCGATCGTCACCTTTTTATTCATCAATTTCTCATAGGCAAACTCTGTAAAAACAGTGCTCGCCACCGTTATTACTATCAATATAAGCGCATCTATCCCGAAGTTATATATCCCGAAACCTGCAGCCGGGAGAAGAGCAATCACCACCGCCAGCATGATGCTGCTGGTGGTTACCTTACTCCTCACATGGGGATTGGATGACACCTTCATCAAATCGCTCACTTTCTATGTACCTCCATTCCAGTTCCGCAAACTCTCTTCCAGCGCCACTTCACGCAGAGCAATTCCCGGCCACTTCGTGTCCGCAAATTCTCTGGGGCGCTGTCCGTTCGTTTGCTGTTTTTTATTCCAGTTCCGCAAACTCTCTTCCTACTACTTCTTCCTTTTGGCTAACTGCATTTTGCGCATGGATTTGATAGTTTGGGTGAGCGGGCGCTTGGCAGGACAGATGAAACTGCAGCATCCGCATTCACAGCACTCCATACCGTTGTGGGAGAGAAAAGCCTCTTCATCATAATGTTCCGCAAAATCCGCCAGCTTCCTGGGCACTACCCTTCCTGGACAGACTTCAACACATTTTCCGCAATTAATGCATGCGCTTGGTTCCATCTTGGACACATCGTCCTGGGTCAGGCATAAAAGGGCGGACGCTGTTTTCGTAGTGGGAACGTCCAAATCGAAAATACCGAATCCCATCATGGGCCCGCCGGAAACAATTTTTACCGGCTGTTCTTTGAAGCCGCCCGCTTCCTCCACCAGTTCGTGATAATTCGTTCCAATCCGCACGATGAAGTTGCGCGGATCCGCAATAGCATCCCCTGTTACCGTCACGATGCGGTTCATTAATGGCTTCCCTAACATCACCGCGTGGTAAATGGCCACAATCGTATCCACATTGTCCACCACACAGCCCACATCGGCCGGCAGCATCTTGGAATTAATGCTTCTGCCGGTAGCGGCGTAAATCAGCTGCCGCTCCGCCCCCTGCGGGTATTTTGTTTTCAATGCTTTGACGCTTATTTTATTTTCATCTTTCGTCAGCTTTTTCAGCAACTCAATGCAATCCGGCTTGTTATCCTCTACTGCCAGGATTCCACGGGCGTTGTCGAACAGGCGAAGCATGATTTTCAGCCCTTCTACCAGTTTCTCCGGTTCCTCCAGCATCCTTCGGTAGTCCGAAGTCAGATAGGGTTCGCACTCCGCACAGTTTGCGATTACATAATCTATTTTGTCCGGTTCTTTCGGCGATAGCTTGATAAAAGTAGGGAAACCTGCGCCCCCCATGCCAACCACTCCTGCTTCCTTTACCCTTCCGATGATTTCTTCTTTCGTTAATTGTTCCGCCGATTCCACCGGTGAATATTCTACTTCCTTGTATTCCCCATCATTTTCTATCACAATGCTCATTACATTGTCACCCGTCACCACCCGTCTGGGCTCAATCGCCTTCACGGTTCCCGATACAGTAGCGTAAATCGGGGCAGACACAAAACCAGACGCTTCTGCAATCTTTTGCCCGGTCAGTACATAATCGCCTTTTGCCACCACCGGCGTTGCAGGCGCACCAATATGCTGGGATAATGGATACACCAAATCCCCCTTGGGCAGCACCGCCTTTATCGGCTTATCTTTCGATAAATCCTTCCCGTCATAAGGATGGATGCCGCCCACGAATGTTAATTTTGCCATTTGTCACCCTTCTTTCTCTCTGAATTACAAAGCCGTCACGCGACAACTTTTTAATAACAATATACTATTTTTCTACAAAAAATACTACTGAAATTTGAAAAAACATGATATTATAATAGCAGCTAGTTGAATATACTATGATTTGGCTTTTTAGAAAAAAGGAGATTCTCTATGAGAACGTTACGTCAAACAATACATGTACCTGAAATTGGTTATTCTTTAGAAAAAATTGCGCCTTTAGAAAAGATTCTTTTTCTTGACATAGAAACTACAGGGTTTACGGCTAAGAGTTCTTCCCTATATATGATCGGCATCGCTTATTGGGATGAGGAAAAGTGGTATGTGAAACAGTGGTTCGCTAATACTTATGAGGAGGAAGCCGAAATTATCTCCGCATTTTTCCATTTTACGCGGAATTTTACTCATTTAATTCATTTTAATGGGAATAATTTCGATTTGCCTTTTATCCTCCAGAAATGTAAGCAGTATGATTTACCCTACCAATTCAATAATCTGGAAGGGATTGATATTTACCGCAGGGTTGCCCCTTACAAGTCTTTCCTGCGGCTTCCTAACTGTAAGCAGAAAACTTTGGAGCAGTTCCTTGGCATTGAACGGGAGGATACTTATAGCGGCGGCGAGTTAATCAGTGTATATCATACTTATGTAAAAACGCCTACTGATTATGCCTTGCAGGCGCTTGCCCTGCATAACGCGGATGATTTGGCCGGAATGCTGCGCATTCTTCCCCTGCTTTCCTATTATGATTTGTTTAACGAACTGCCACGCCCTAAAAAGGTACAGGCTAACTATTACCATGATATTAACGGCGACAGGCATCAGGAACTGATTATGAAGCTGACCCTTCCTTCCCCGCTTCCCTGCCCTCTTTCAGGCACTGCAGATGGTTGTTACTTCAAAGGGGAAAAAGCGGAAGGAACTTTGCGCGTTCCTCTTTATGAAGAAGAGATGAAATACTTTTATTCCAATTATAAAAATTATTATTATCTTCCGGATGAAGATACGGCCATCCATAAATCCGTAGCTTCCTATGTGGATAAAAAATACCGCGTGCAGGCCACTGCCAAAAATTGCTACACGCGGAAGCTTTCCACTTACCTTCCCCAATGGGATATTCTATTTCAGCCTTTCTTTAAGAGAAGCTACGATGACAGAAATGTTTTCTTTGAATTAACTGAGGAAATGAAAAAAGAGCGCCCGCTATTTGCTCAATATGCCGGGCACATTATTCATATGATAGCCAGTTCCTACACGAACCCTTAAACCGGCTTCTCGTAGAAGAATGGATTCCGCCTGTCATAGCCGATGGTACGGTAATTGATAATCTGTTCCGTATTCCCTATGAACAACACACCTCTACGGGCAAGCGCTTTATAGAATTTAATAAATACTTCATTCTTTGCTTCTTCTGTAAAATATATCAATACATTACGACAGACAATCAGGTGCCAGCCTTCCCGGTATATATCTTTAATCAGATTATGCTGGACAAACTGCACCTGTTTCTTTACTTTCTCAGATATCTGATAAGACAGGCCCACCTTGGTAAAGTACTTTTTCTTCAAGTCTTCCGGCACGTTAGCAATGCTTTTTTCGCTGTACAGACCCACTTTCGCCTTGGCAATCACCTGCTTATCCAAATCCGTGGCATATACCCTTATTTTTTCCAATGGAATATACCTGGAAAATGCCATAATAAGGGAATACGGCTCATCCCCTGTGGAACAGGCCGCACTCCATATTTTTAAATCAGTTCCAAATCTCGCAATTAAATCCGGGATAATTTCCTTATCCAGTATTTTCCACTGCTCTGTATTACGGTAAAACTCAGAGACATTTATCGTAAGGTAATTGACAAACTCTTCAAATTTTGCTTTATCCGTCTTAAGTAAAGCAACATACTTATCATACCCTTTCACATTACACTTAGAAATCAGGGTATCAATACGGCGTTTCATTTGATTTTCCTTATAAGCATTTAAGTCAATTCCTGTAAGGTCATAGATTGCCTTCTTAAACCATTCGTAATTGTTAGCTGCCAAAATACCTGCCGTTAAGTCCATATTATTTGTTCTATTAAACTCCTATTCTGCCGATGTCTCTTCCGATGTTTCCTGTTCATTTGCAATCACTGCATCAATATCCACGGATACTACATCTTCATTCTCTTCCACCGCTTCTTCCTTCGGTTCCGGAGCAAGCATTGCCTTTATGCTTAAGCTGATTTTCTTGTCTTCATCATTAAAATCAACTACTTTGGCTGTAATCTCCTCGCCTACTTTTAATACATCTGCCGGTTTCTCAATATGTTCTTTTGCAATCTGGGATACATGAAGCAATGCATCAACGCCCGGCTCCAACTCAATAAATGCACCAAAGCTGGTCATCCTCGCTACCCTGCCAGTCACAACGCTTCCAACTGCATATTTTTCTGCTGCATCCTTCCACGGATTCGCATCTGCAAATTTAAGGCTAAGGGCAATTTTATTACCCGAAATTTCTTTAATTAATACTTTTACTTTCTCGCCAACTTTGAAAACTTTTCTGGGGTTCTCTACCCTCCCCCATGACATTTCAGAGATATGGAGCAATCCGTCTGCACCACCCAAATCAATGAATGCACCGAAATCGGTTACATTTTTAACCGTACCCTCCACTACATCCCCTTCCTGGATGGATTCAAATAATTTCCTCTGCAGTTCCGCTTTTTCTGCCACTATCAGCTGTTTGCGGTCACCAATATACCTTCTTCTCTTCGGATTATATTCGCTAATTACAAATTGGATTTCCTGTCCGGCATATTTGGACAAATCCCTTTCGTATACATCCGATACAAGGCTTGCCGGAATAAAAATACGCACTTCTTCCACGACAACGCTCAAACCGCCGTCCAAAACCTGCGATACCTTTGCCGTAAGCACTTCCTTGCTGTTAAAGGCTTCCTCAATCCTCTTATTCCCGCGGTCAGCTGCCAGCCTCTTATAAGTAAGCATGACTTGTCCTTCCCCGTCATTTACTTTTAATACTTTTACTTCCATCGTATCGCCTGGCTTTGTAACGGTTGTCAAATCCACATTGGGTTCATTGGTATACTCGCTTCTCGTCAATACACCGTCCGACTTGTAGCCGATATTGAGAATAATCTCTTCAGGCTTAACGTCGATAACTGTGCCTTCAACTACCTCTCCCGCATGTATTGTCTTAAATGATTCTTCTAACATTTGTTCAAAAGTTAATTCTGACATAATTTTGAACCTCCTCAATAATATTGTTTGGGGTCGACGCCCCGGCAGTAATACCGACCGGTGAAGCCGTTTTAGGTAGCTCTAAACGCAAGTCATCCAGTGTCTGTATAAAATAAGTATTCTCACACTCCTCTTTACAAATCTCGTATAACTTTCTTGTATTTGAACTGTGAGTACCCCCTATTACTATCATGCTCTCAACCTGAGCCGCAACCCTTCTCGCCTCAGTCTGCCGTTCCTCTGTTGCGTTACATATAGTATCCGCAACAATACTATTGTAACCTTTTTTCGAAAAAATTTCAACTAATTCTTTAAATTTGTTGTAGTTAAATGTCGTTTGGGCAACAATACATATTTTATTTTCTTTTAAATGTATATTTTTATTCTCATTTACGAACTTTTCTGCCTGTTCTGCCGACTCTATGACTGCCGTTTCCGTTACTGCCCATCCTTTAATCCCTTCCACCTCAGGATGGCCCGGATTCCCAATAATGACTATCCTCTTCCCCTGTCTGCTTTCTTTCTCCACAATATTATGAATTCGTTTTACAAAGGGACATGTGGCATCCACATATTCTAATCCCTTTTCTTCCAGCAAATCATATACTTCTTTTGCCACGCCATGGGAGCGGATAATGACTACCCCTTCTTCCAGCCCCCTCAGGCCTTCTAAACCTTCTACTACCCTGACTCCCCTTTTTTCCAAATCCTTAACCACTTCTTCGTTGTGGATGATAGGCCCGTATGTAAAAATCTTTTTGCCTTCCCCTATCTGCTCGTAGACCTTTTCAACCGCCCTTTTTACCCCAAAGCAAAAACCGGCGCTTTTCGCCCTGATTACTTCCATCTGCTGTCTCCTTGCTGCATTTTTATGGTTTTAGGTAATTGCGAATCCGATAAACCCGCTGAATATTCTCACAGCTTAGAATTTCGCAATTGCCTA
>BLLT01000184.1 GCA_011958945.1 Lachnospiraceae bacterium
CCCAGGACTTTGCAGCAAGTGCAAAGTCCTGGGCTGAACTGTTACCACAAATGTCAACTGGATGAAAAAAAGAGTTGACAATTAAAAAGCGATCATGTTATGCTCTTTTTAGCAATAGCTATTGTATGGGAGAGGAGTGTCAATATAGATATGGCAGTTTACAGGATTAGGGCACATCATGGGATGTGCCTTGCCTATTTTAGGGGCGAAGGATATAGTGAGGAATTTACAGAGCATATGTACAGGATAAAGGAGGCGCTGGAATCAAATCCCGAGGTGGTTATTATAAATGAAACGGATGACATTTGCGGGCATTGCCCAAATAATCTTTCCGGCATCTGTACAAGTATGGATAAGGTGGAGAATTACGATAATAAAGTGCTGGGCTTGTGCGGGATAGAGGCCGGGGCGGCATTGGAATGGAAGGTGTTTGAAGGGCTGGTGAAGGAGCGGGTTTTGGATGCGGGGAAAAGATGTGAAGTCTGCGGCGGATGTCAGTGGGAGCACCTTTGCTAAAACAGGCCGCCCGCCCCGGGGCATCTGAAAATTGATTTCCGTGGCTTCGAGATGGGCAATATGAAACTCTTTGCATAACTTATATATAGAGAATATCAATTCGGAGATATATTATGGAAGGGGATTGCCCATGGCAGAAAAAAGGAAGAACAATGTAGGTCTTAATACTTTAAAACCAGGAGAAAAAGGAAGGATTGCAGGAATGGCCCTTGGAAAGGGGATTGGGGAAAAGCTGCAGGATATGGGATTTTTGCAGGGAAGCCTGGTGGAATGCGCATATAGAAGTCCTTTTGGTGACCCTACCGCTTATTTTGTGAAAGGTGTGCTAATCGCTATAAGGAGCGAGGAGGCGGGCAATATTTATATAGAAAAGGAAGCCGGAACGGAGATGGGGCAATGGGCTTAAGTAAATCTTCCATTGGATTGGGTGCACTGGATGAGGGGCGGGTGTTACATAAGAAGCGGGAAGGGGATATCGTAGCAGCCCTTGCAGGCAATCCAAATGTGGGAAAAAGTACGGTGTTTAATCAGATGACCGGTCTGCGGCAGCATACCGGGAACTGGGCCGGGAAGACGGTGGCAAATGCCCAGGGATATGCCTCTTACGAGGGGCAGGGATATGTTCTTGTGGATATTCCCGGCTGCTATTCTCTGGATGCCCATTCGGCGGAAGAAGGGGTGGCAAGGGATTTCATTTGTTCGGGGGAATACGATGTGGCAGTGGTGGTGTGCGATGCTTTATGCCTGGAGCGGAATATGGGCCTTGTCCTGCAAATCCTGCAGAAGACAGAAAAAGTGGTGGTATGTGTGAACCTGATGGATGAAGCGGAGAAAAAACAAATATGCATCGACTTAAAAAAGCTGGAAGAAAGGCTGGGAGTGCCTGTGGTAGGCACTGCGGCCAGGGATGGAACGGGGCTGGAGGAACTGTACCTGGCGATGAAGGAAAGGGCGAAGGCCGGCGAAGGGGCATGGCATGGATGTGTGGGATGCGGATATAGAAGCGATGCTGCGGCAGATGCACAGCGCGGTGCGGATAAATGCATATGCAAATATGGATGCAGGCATGGAGGGGAATGGACAGCGGAAGAGATATGCCGGGGAATTGTAGAGTATAAGGACAAAGAATACGCAGCGGCGGATAGACGGAAGGATAAATTTTTTACAGGGAAGATAACGGGAATTCCTGTAATGGTCCTTCTGCTTTTTTTTATTTTCTGGCTCACTATTGTGGGGGCCAATTATCCGTCGGAGCTGCTTCATGATTTTTTCCTTTCTTTAGAAGATAAATTAATATACGGACTTTCCCGCCTGGGTATGCCGGTATGGATAAGGGAAATGCTGGTGTACGGTATGTTTCGGGTAGTCGCATGGGTGGTTTCCGTGATGCTTCCTCCTATGGCTATTTTTTTCCCTCTTTTTACGGTTTTGGAGGATTCCGGTTACTTGCCCAGGGTGGCTTTTAACCTGGATAAATGTTTTAAGAAATGCAGGGCTTGCGGGAAGCAGGCTTTGACGATGGCCATGGGGTTTGGATGTAATGCTGCCGGGGTGGTGGGATGCCGTATCATTGATTCCCCAAGGGAACGGCTGATTGCCATCATCACCAATAGTTTTGTACCGTGTAATGGGAGGTTTCCCACTTTGATTGCCGTTATTACCATGTTTTTTGCCGGGATGGGGGCAGGGGCTTCTCTTGGGGCGGCGCTGCTGTTAACAGGGGTCATACTGTTGGGGATAGGGCTGACATTTTTTGCTTCCTGGTTTTTATCGGCTACTTTTTTGAAGGGAGTTCCCTCCTCTTTTGCTTTGGAAATGCCGCCCTACCGAAGGCCGCAGATTGGAAAGGTGGTTATCCGCTCTGTTTTTGACAGGACCATGTTCGTGCTGGGGAGGGCGCTTTTATCAGCAGCGCCGGCGGGAATCCTGCTATGGGTTTTGGCAAATTTCGAAATAGAAGGCATGACCATGCTTTCCCGCTTGGCGGGATTTTTGGATAGGCCGGCACGGCTGATGGGGATGGACGGGGTGATTCTCCTGGCATTCATTCTGGGTCTGCCCGCCAATGAAATAGTAGTGCCCATTATGCTGATGGCATATCTGGCGGAAGGCAGTCTGGTGGAAGTAAGCGACTTGCATGCGTTAAAGCAGCTGCTGGTAAACCAGGGATGGACATGGGCAACAGCGGTGAGCGTGATGCTTTTTACGCTGGTGCATTGGCCATGCGCTACCACCTGCCTTACGATACGGAAAGAAACGGGGAGCATGAAATGGACGGTTATTTCTTTTCTGGTGCCATGTGTGTCCGGATGCCTATTGTGCATGCTGTTTCATGGATTGGTGAGCCTGGTTATAAAACTTTAAGAATATTGACAAATAACCGTAATATTTATATGCTAATATAATGGAAAGCTGGCATTCAGAGTTTGTGTCCGCGCTGCATCCGCAAACACTGCCATGAATAAAGCCTGGGCGATGCCGGGCCGTAAAAGCCGCGCAGAAATGGGGATAAATATGGAATATACAGAAAATGTGACGCAAACATTGCCTCCTGTTAAAGGGGGTGTAACCGGGAGCACATTGAAAATAATGGCGATTATTGCTATGTTCATTGACCATACGGCAGCAATTGTGCTGGAGAGGATGATATATATGCAGAAATATGCATCGATAAGCCTGTACGGCATATACGGGGTGATGCGGCTTATCGGGAGGCTGGGGTTTCCCATTTTCTGCTTTTTGCTGATAGAGGGGCTTTGCCATACGAAGGATGTGAAGAAATACGCAGGGAGGTTATTCCTGTTCGCATTGGTATCGGAAATACCCTTTGATCTGGGTTTTGCGGGAAAGGCATTTTACTGGCAGTACCAGAATGTGTTTTTCACACTTTTCATCGGGCTTCTTGTATTACTCGTTTTCCGCTATGTGGAGGGGAAAATGTCATGGAATCCAATAGTAAGGGCTGTTTTGCATGTGCCGGTGCTGGCGGCAGGAATGTTTGCGGCAGATCTATTGATGACAGATTACAGCGGCATGGGCGTGCTGACCATTGCGGCGATGTATTTATGCAGGAGGAGCAGGCTGCTGGAAGTGGGTGCGGGATGCGCCGTTTTGACGGCGATGGCATTAAATGAAGTGCCGGCTTTTCTGGCAATGATTCCTGTGGGGATGTATAACGGGAAAAGAGGCTGGAATCTTAAATGGATATTTTATGTTTTTTACCCGGCACATATTCTGCTGCTATATATCATCGCCCATGCGGCAGGGGTGGGGGATATTATGCTTCGATAGGCTGATGATATCCGGGCAGAGGATTTTAGTATTTTTTAATTAAATTTTGTGTAAGGTTTAATTGTATTTTCCCATATAAGCTATACAATGAGGGTAAGGCGGCAATGAGTCATTGGCCCTATGGCGGGCAGCTAAATTGGTTTGCCGCATGTAGAAAAAGTAAAAGCGTGGCTTTGCTGTCCGGCAGAACAAGGAAGGGGATGTTCCATATGGGGCTGCGAAGCGGATTAGCTTAGGAACGGAGAAGATAATTGTGAAAGAGAAATTCATACGGTTTATGCAGGGAAGATATGGCGCATACGGCGCGGATTTGTTAAACAGGACTTTGCTGGGAGTGGCGCTGGTTTTGATGGTGTTATCCCTTTTCGTAAGGTGGAGGGGCATATATTGGGCGGCGTTGGCCTTTTTGGTTTATGCTTATTTCAGGATGTTTTCGAAAAAATATTCCAAACGGTATGCAGAAAATCAGGCTTTTATGAAATATACGTCCAAAATACGCCTGTTTTTGGGGCAGCAAAAAAATATGATGCGCCAGAGGAAGACGCATCATATCTATAAATGCCCCAATTGTGGACAAAAAATCAGAATTCCCCGGGGAAAAGGGAAAATTGCGGTAAGATGCCCCAAATGCAGCACAGAATTTATTAAAAAAAGCTGACAGGGGCGGCCTGCACCGCCCCCTGTCCGTCCGGACAGCGAGCCGGGCTATTGTGGTCAGTCTACCTTGACTTCCAGGTAGCCTAACAGCTTGCTCATATCATAATGGGATATGACCCCTAAATTGGAATCGTAGTATTTGCCGTCATAGTGTACCAGATAATGGCAGTAGCGCCCCATTCTTTCCATCATGATACAGCATTTGGGAAGGGTCGCCTCCTGGCCTTCCGTATATATGATAATATCGGAATGGTCGATGCCGTAATAGTTCAAGGCAGAAATTACTCGGCCCATGGTTGCCTGCCATTCCCTGCAATCCATCACGCTTACCACTTCCGCAATGGTAATCCCGGCCAGCATGGCAACGCACGTCTGCCCGCAAAGCCCGTCTTCCGGCTGGATAATCACTTCCATGCTGTCGATTTTACGGATTGGGTTATCGAAGCTGTAGGGGCTGTTCTGGTTCATTTGTATAATGCTGCTGGATATGTGAAGCAGAATCTTATGGGGCTTAGAGATATCCACATGGGAAACTTCTTCATCTTGCAGATGAATCTTATAGTTCCCGCCCTTATCTTCCGGCAGCAGGTGACAGTCGATAATCTTATTATCCAGAATAATTTCAGCCTGAATCACATCGCGCTGCTTGCATACTTCCCATACATTAAAAGGAATATGGATTGAGTAAATGTCATTAAGTTGTTCAATTTTTCCAGTAAAGAAATACCTCATGGTGTGCCTCATTTCTGCACGGCTTTTTGTGCAGTCTAAGTTTGCGGAGCCGTGCATACACAAACCTGTTGATTGAAATTTCCATTTTTCATTTTTTGCCCTTCGGCACAAAAAGATTCCCGAGAGCCTATATGGCTTATAGTATGAATGTAACAGATTTTTACGTATATGAAAATAGGTTTTGGCAAAGTATTTGAAAAAATACATGGAAAGGGGAGGATGATGAATCCGGATCGATTAGGAAAGTTTTTTGGGGATTGATTCAGCTATTTGTAAAGCATTCATTGCACCGGTTTCTTTTTTCCGTTTTTCTTGCTATAATGAAACACAGAATGTGTGGGCATTGCAGAATATGAGTGCAGTTTTAAGGCATAATTCGATAGAAACAGGCAATGGCGGAGTTATAAACGAGTGTAAAAGGAGGAGACGGGCAGCATTTATGAGAAGTGAAAAAGAAATGATGGATACAATAATTGAAGTTGCCGAAAAGGATGCGCGGATTCGGGGCGTTTATATGAACGGTTCACGGACGAATCCCAATGCGCCCAGGGATGTTTTCCAGGATTATGATATCGTATATGTGGTCAGGGAAATTTCTTCTTTCAGAGAAGATAAGGAGTGGATAGATGTATTTGGCAGGAGGCTGTACATGCAGTATCCGGATGATACGCCCATGCCGGGGGAAGAGATAGATACGGAAAACAGCTATGGATATCTGATGCAGTTTGCGGATGGGAATCGGCTGGATTTGCGGCTGGCAACATTGAAATACGCTTTGGCCGATATGGTAAAGGACAGGCTTTGCATCTTGCTTTTGGATAAGGATAAGGTGCTGCCAAAGATACCTCCGTCCACAGATATGGATCATTGGGTAAAAAAACCGGGGCAACAGGAGTATCTGAACTGCTGCAATGAATTCTGGTGGATGCTGAACAGTATAGGGAAGGGGATTTGGAGGGGCGAAATCCCCTATGTGATGGATATGCTGAATTTGCATGGCAGGCCGGAATTGATGAAAATGCTGTCATGGTATGTTGGCGTGAACCGGAACTTTTCCTGCAGCGTTGGAAAATGCGGGAAATATTTGGACAAGTATTTGACGAATGAGGAATATGAAAGGCTGATGGAAACTTATCCTGGGGCGGAAACAGAGGAGATATGGCGTTCGGTGCGGGCAATGTGTGATTTGTTTCATGAGACGGCCCGGAAAGTGGGAGACGGCCTGGGATATCCTTATAATAGGGAAGAAGCCCATAACAGCAGGCTTTATTTGGACTGCACATATGAAATGCCCAAGGGGGCGGAAACCTTTTTCATGGTACGCCGGATGAGGGTTGAGGATGTGGATAAGACGGCGAAAATATGGCTGGAAGGAAATCTTAGCGCCCATAGCTTTATCCCGGAAACTTACTGGCGTGAAAATTATGAAGGAGTAAAAGGGCAATTGGCACAGGCGGAGGTGTATACATATGAAGACGACAGGGGGATTTTGGGCTTTGCCGGTGTGATGGACGGATATATTGCGGGGATTTTTGTAAAAGAGAATATGCGTTCCCAGGGTATCGGCAAGGCTTTGACGGATTTTTGCAAAGAGAAATATCCGAAACTGACTTTACATGTATATTGTGAAAATAAGAAGGCCATTGCCTTTTATGAACGGGAAGGGTTCGTGATAGAAAAGGAGCAGACGGAAGCGAATACTGGGGAGAAGGAATATGAAATGGTATGGCAGGCATGAAAAGTTTCGGGGGCCTGTAAGCAGGAAAAGGGAAAAGGGCTGAAACCTTGAAATCTTCAATACGGGGTTTGCGTCAGCACAGGAACAGCAAACCTTGTCATGCGTAAGGTTTCGGCAATGCCGGGCCGCAAAAGCTGTGCAGAAATGAGGTAAATATGAAGAATATAGGAAGAACTGGAAATATGGGGAGGGTTTTACTGCTGAGCCTTATGGCGGCATCGCTTGTGGCCTGCGGGAAAGCTTCGGGAGAGGAAATGGCGATGGCGCAAGGGATGTATGCCGATTTGGTCGAACAGCATAATGAAGTAGCGGAAGCTTATGCCAGTGTGGAGGATGATTCTTTGGGCAAAGAATTGGATGAAATGGCGGAAAAAGTAGAAAGCATGGGGCAGCAGGATATCCATGGACTGAATGGAGCGGAACTGGATGCTATTGTGGAAGAGATGAACGGGTATGCAAAAGAGTATGAAGGGATGCTGGCCTCGCTGGAAGAGATAAAGGTACAGGAAGAGGGAGCGGAAGTATATGCAGTTCCGGTTACCCTAAAAAACAGTACATGTGTGGCTCTGTACGAAGTTTATTTGTACGAAGCATCAAGTACGGACAAAGGGGAAAACCTGATAAAGGATATGGAGTATCTGGATGGATTGGGGACATTGAATATTCTGAATATTTTTGTAACCGAAGGGGAGGAACTTTGGCATCTGGAAGCAATGGATGAGGATGGAGGTGTGATAGAGTCAGCAGATATTGAGTTTACACAAGAGCATAAGGACGGCGTGACGATTAAGATGGAGTACAGCTTTGACTCTATGGAGGGATGGGTGAAGCTGGATTGAGAAGCATTCATCTGTCAAATGCATGCAAGCATGATTTGCCAGACAAATGCTTCTCTGGCTGAACTGTTGCAAAAAAATTAAGAAAATTTGAAAAAAGGTTAGCGGAAGTCAGAAATTTGGGGTAAAATAATAGTATAGTGGATACTTGTTGATTTGATTTCCGCGGGGCAGCAGGACAAGCGGGTAGTATTTCGTATTTGAAAAGGCGCCGTGGGGGTTCCTGGGTGAAAAGAAGGGATAAAATGTTTGAGAAAGGTGATTTTATTGTGTATGGTAACACTGGTGTCTGTGAAGTAAAGGATATCACTACCTTGGATATGAAGGGGGCGCCGAAGAATCGGCTGTATTATATTTTGAGCCCCAGCCATCGTAAGGAAAGTAAGATATTCACACCGGTAGACGGTAACAAGACGGTTATGCGGGCGGTTTTGACGAAAGAGGAAGCGGATGTATTGATTGAGAATATCCCTGTGATTGAAGAACTGTGGGTGGGCAATGATAAGCTTCGTGAGGAAAAATATAAGGAAACAATGCGGAGCTGTGACTGCAGGGATTGGATAAAAATCATCAAGACATTGTACATGCGTAAAAAGGAAAGAATTGCGCAGGGAAAAAAGACTACAGCGATGGATGAAAAGTATTTAAGGATGGCGGAAGAGAACTTGTATTCCGAGTTATCTTTCGCATTGGGGATTCCTAAGGAGCAGATGGAAGGGTATATTATAAAGTGTATGGCTAAGCTGCAGCAGGAGAAATGAGAATTGGCCCGGACTGCCGTTACTGTTTACCCCATGAAGGGCGGGTGTACAGTAACGGGCAGTCACTTATGCTGTCATTGCGTGAAGAAAGGTAACAGTTCAGCCCAGGACTTTGCAGCAAGTGCAAAGTCCTGGGCTGAACTGT
>BLLT01000185.1 GCA_011958945.1 Lachnospiraceae bacterium
CCAGCAAAATACGCCTGTCCGAAAAGCCCGGACAGGCGTATAAGTATTGTAAGCGGTATTTAGATGATTAGACAGTTCATATTCAAGGATAGAGATTCCCTATATAACTATTTTATGGATTATGTTGCTTTTATTTTTCCGTTTTTTCTAAGTCAATAAGGGCTTCTGCTTCTGCCAATTCTCTACGAAGATGTAATGCCATAAATACAGTTATAATAGCTGAAATAACATCAGCAATCGGTTGAGCATAAAGTATTCCATTCATTCCCCAAATTACAGGGAGAATTAGAATAACAGGCACAAAGCAAATTCCCTGTCTGCAAGCTCCAAGAATGAAGCCCGCTGTTCCTTTGCCAAGCGCAAGAAACAAAGAAGAATAAACAGTGTAAAATCCGAACAGGAAAAACGAAAAACCATTTGCCATAAGAGATTTTTCTCCGACAGCAATCATGTCAACATTTCCGTTTGCAAACTGCGAAATAACTTGTGTTGAGAATAAAGCCATAAGCAATCCAACGACCACGCAGAAAATAGTTGACCACAAAATAGAAGTCTTGATTGCTTCGCGTAAACGGTCGAATTTCTTTGCTCCATAACTAAATCCGGCAATCGGCTGAAAACCTTTCAAAAATCCAAAGACAACTAAGGTTCCCATAGACGTAACTCTGGTAACAGCTCCCATTCCAGCGATAACTGCGTCGCCATAGCCATTAGCCGCCCTGTTAATTAAGGCAATGGAAAGACTGGTAAGAAGTTGGAACGTCAGCGTCGGCACACCGATTTTTAGGACTTCTGTATAAATTTGTTTCGTTGGCTTGAAATCCTTGAAGCTGAATGAAAAGGCACTTTTTTTTCGGATTGCATAAATCAGATATACTAACGTAGATACAAATTGAGAAATAGCCGTAGCAATCGCCGCACCCGCTACTCCCATGTCTAAACCATAAATGAAAACCGGGTCTAAACCGATATTCAAAACAGCCCCCAATAATAAAGCACACATGGTTGTTTTTGCGGCTCCCTCGCTTGCCACAACATTATTCATTGTTACATTGAATACATTGAAAATGCACGAAATCACATATATTCTTGCATACGTCAATGCGTAGGGCATAATCGTTTCTGTTGCACCCAATAAAGCTAAAATCGGTTGGATAAAAATAGTAGCAAATATAATGATGATTGCACCGATTATCACGCTGCTATACAATGCGGTACTGGCTACTTTGTTAGCGGTTTCTCTATCGCCGCGTCCTAACAGCCTTGAAAGGTAGGAAGCTGCTCCGTTACCAAACATTAGCCCTAACCCGACAACTACCTGTCCTAATGGAAACACAATCGAGATTGCCCCCATAGGGCTTTCCCCCAAACCTCCTACAAAGTAAGCGTCTACCAGATTATAAAGGGCATTTATCAACATACCAATCATAATCGGAACGCCGAGAGCCATAAGAGCTTTGGGAATAGGCGCACTCCCCAAAAGCTCCATTTTGTTGTTACATCCACTCATTGCGAATACTCCTTTCTCTTGACATAATATAGTTTACAGTAGTATAAGTTATAGTACTCACTGCAATAGAGATACTACTATAAATTATAGTAGTTGTCAAGGTGGTGCAGAAAATATCTTTGAATTCTTGACGGAAGCTATAAAATCGAATACTATAAATTACAGTGCAGGGAAAGTTTCCGCACAAAAACTTAAGGAAGGCGGGGCAGCATGGCAACGATTGATTTGATTGTACTGGGAATGTTGAAAAAAGAGCCTATGGGTGCTTATGATATTCAAAAGCTGGTGGAATACCGGAACATATCTAAATGGGTGAAAATCAGCACTCCCTCTATTTATAAAAAAGCAATCCAGCTGGAGGAAAAAGGATTTATCAAAGCAGATATTGTCAAAGAGGGAAAAATGCCGGAAAAGGCGGTTTATTCTTTGACAAGTGCGGGAGAAAAAGAATTTGAAAGGCTTATGTTTGAAATTGCAGCGAAACCCATTCAATGTATCCCCTCTCCCCTCTGGGCTCCAGCTGGATGCGGGGGCTTTCCTCGTCCCACTCATATCCGATCACAGACGGGTCATAATGGTCGATGGCATATTGTACGGCAAGAATCGCCTGGGAATAATCTTCCTCCCGGAAAGGCTCCCCCTGGACCGCCAGATACTCGGCGGCAGGCAGGGAAATGACATCAAACCCCTCCGGGATTTCCCCATGGTAATCCGCCTCTGCCTCCACGCCCTGTACATAGGTGGAAGTGCCGGGCTTTTTATAGGCTCCCGGCAGCCACAGGCAGACCGGCTCCCCGCAGAGGGAATCCATGCTTTTTAATATTCCCCAAACCTCACAGCTCACTTCGTCACAGTATGCAAAATAATCTTCCGCTTTTATTCCTCGTTTGATGATGACCTTTCGCTCCGGTTTTTGGATCACCTGGATAAATACGCTCTGGAGATTTTTCATTTCCATATCCAAAACATCCTTTCTCAGTTCTCCGAATTTCACGCCGTATGGGATAAACAGGGCAATGGGCGCCGGATCCTTCAGATATTCCCCCGGCCTGCAGCCGAATTCCCGGTAAAAGGCACGGATATACCCGTCCACACTGCCAAACCCGCAGTCAAAAGCCGCCTCCGTCACAAGGCACTGTCCCTCCTTCAGCCGCATGGCGGAGCGGGAAAGCCGGAGCCTGCGGATATATTCTGCCGGCGTCACCCCCAAAAGCTCCTTAAACAGTCGGTAGGAATGCCAGGGAGAAAACAGGGAGACGGCTGACAGCTGTGCCAGTGTGATATCCGCTTCCAGATGGGCTTCGATATAATCCTGCATCCTCTGGACCGCTGCTGTCTGTTCTTTCAAAATAAACCACCTCCCTTCTTCCTTGGGCTTATTATTTTATAATGACCCCTGCTTTTTGTCTCGACTTTTTTTGCTGTTTTCGGATATCATCGAAGAATCCCAAGAAGGTGGCCGGGGTGAAACGCCTGCCAGCACTGCATTGCGGAAATAACGGCGAATAAAGTGCCAGATGTCTGCGGCATCTGTGCGTCTGGCTCTATGATGATATTCATTTTTCATCTGTGGTTTTTTCTATTACGATTGACGAACCTTTTGATTTATCGCCATTCAGCCACTGCCATTGTTCTGAAAGTTCTATTCTGCCATCACTTAAAATCTGTGGTACACTGTGACATTTCCCAATTCTTATCTGGTCACTCAAATTAATATGCTGATAATAAAAATCTATTTCTCCATTCAAAGCAACCGTTCCAACTATACTCCCTTTTTTTATTCCCCCGCCATAGTAATCCGCCCATAAAATATTCTCATTTTGATGATATAAAAAAAGCGTTTGATTATCCACTTCACCATTTTCAGTATTCATCTTTGGTATAAAGTATTTTCCATCATAAAAAATATCTGTATTAGGAACTGCTATACGTTTCTCCATTACTTCATAAGCTAACCTTGCATTTCCATTGATAAATAATTCTTCATGCTTTAAGGTTTTATATCCCCTATGCTCATAAAAACAGGCTGCCGCAAGCGAAGCATCTAAGTAAATAATCGTGCTGTTAAGAGATATTTCTTTTTCAAGACATTGCATAATATAACTGCCATATCCTTTTTTCTGAAAATCAGAAGCAACAAATAGTCTTGATATATGATTTTCCTTGCAGCTGCCTGTTCCCACTAAACAATCACCCGATAACAAAACTCTAACAAAACCATTTTCTATATCTGTGGCAATGTTTTCCTTTGAATGAAGCCCGCAAAAAAATTCAACTACTCCTTGAGGATAATATAACGGATAAATAGCGTTAATCGTGTTCTGTACCAATTGATAAATTTGTTCAATGTTTTCTTTTTTTGCTATTTCGTATTTCATTAACACACCTCCATTAGCCAATTTTGTCTATGCATAGTGTAACTTGTAAATTTACTGCATTTATTAAACTTTCCTGTAGTCTCCCTGCTTCCATAGGCCTTTTCTTTTTGTCCTGCAGAAAATTGCAGATTTTTTCAATAGTCAAATCATCATCCACCATATGCTTTTCAACATCTGTTACCATGTCCTCTGCAAGATAAAATTCATTTTTCCCTGCTAAAAATATTCTGGCTGCCGGGCAGAGAATCATCCCTTGTGGCCCTGCCCCTGTGACGTATTCCCCTGTCTTTTAGGAACTGTATGGCCTCCTCCGACTCCGCCGCCGCGATACCATGCTGCACTTCATCAAGCCGCAATGCCGTCATGCTTTGCCTGGGCAAAAGTTGCCTCTATAAGAAATTTGCGCATGTTCCTGCCATCCTCCCATGCCCCACCAGAAACTCGGCGCTCAGTGTTTCCACCACAAGCCTGTACATCCCTGGCTCCAGCGTGCCATAAATATCCAGATTATATGTCTCGCTGGCACTCTCCCCGTCCGGAAGGATATGGGCAATATCCTGAAAGCCAACATTATCCGCCCTGACAGGCATTGTGTACCACTGGCCATCTATCTGTTTCTGGAGGGAAAAGTATTCCCCGTAAGTGAATTCTTCCCCGCTGTTATTGGCAATCAATACCGTAATCTCACTTGTCCCGATGTCCTGGACAGTCATAGACATCCCCTCTGTACCCTCTGCAGTCAGCTCATCCGCTTTCAGCAGGAAACAGCTGTGATATACGGACAAATGCCCGGCATTGGGAAAGTTAAGGACATTCCAGGTATCCTCATCACTGCCTTCCATCTCTCTCCATAGAAAGGAGAGGTCCGTATCCCCATAATAAACCGCCCCGTCATTCCTAAGCCAGACCCCGCCGGATGCCGTCACGGAAATGTCATACCCTTCCCCGCTGCTGATCCAGATTCCAAAGAAGGGAGTCTCCATCTGGGAGAGGGCCTGTTCCTCTGCCGCCTGGAGGGGAATATCATTGATCCTTTTAATCACTTCCTTCTCCGTACTGCTGTCATACAGAGTCCTGACCATAACCGTTTCCCCGTCATAATAATATAGTTGGAAAGCACTTGTATCCGGGCTTGCCCCAACAAGGATATTTCCACCCTTATCATTTTTGTAAAGAAACACAGCAAACAGAACGCCTGCCACAGCCAAAAATAAAATGATGAAAAACACAACTGGTATATACTTTGTTTTCCTGTTTTCAAATGTCCCCATCGGTATCCTCCTTTATAAACCTGTCTATATTAGAAAAGCCACAGTAAAACTGCGCTTCACCGTCAGAACTATCGGCTCCTTTTATTATCCTCCGATTGGCCGATTATGGGAAGCCCTGAAACAGAACCTACTATCCTGTCTTTTCCTCCATCCCTTTCACAATCCCCTTCACAAGTTCTCCGGCAAGCTTCTCCTGATATTCTTCTGACATCAGCTGATTCCTTTCATTATAATTGGAAAGATAACCTATTTCAACCAATACAGCAGGAACTGTTGTATTCTTCAGAATATAGTAATCGGCAGGTTTTACATTCCTTGAAACAATATTTTTGCTCTCTTCTATTGTTTCCATAATCTTTTCCGCATAATGTTTCCCTTCCTCCCCGCTCTTGCAGTAATAACATTCCAGACCATATATCGAACTGTCTTTTTCATAATAATTGCAGTGAATGCTTATAAAAAGATCTGCCTTTTCCCCATTTGCAATCTGTACCCGTTCCTCAAGTTTCATAAAAATATCTTTATCCCTGGTAAGTACCACCCGGATGCCCTGTTCCTCCAGCAGTTCCTTTAATTTCAGGACAACAGCAAGGTTGATCTCCTTCTCCGTTGCCGCCTGTTCCACTGTTCCCCCATCTTCCCCGCCGTGTCCGGCATCCAGGACAACCATATGGTTTTCTTCCCCCGAAAGGTCTACGTCCAATTCATCTTCCTCTACACCGGATATTGTTTCCCGAACAACATCCGCCTTTTGGGTGCTACTCTCATTCTCATTCCTGCGGAAAAAATCCCGGATATACAAACAGCCACAGATCATCAGCAGAATCATAACTGCCAGAACAGCCGCCATGATTCCCCGGACGGTATAGGCTATGGCCCTACGCCTCTTTCTGGCAATCTTCTTGCTTCTTTTTCTCTGATTCTCTGTCTTCCAGGCTGGCTGTCTTCTCTTTTGCACCATACTTACTCCTGCATTTTGTTCCTTTGGGGTATTGACAATATATAAATTACAAAAACTGCCAACCAAGCATACCACGAACCACCGCCCACTGGTTCCTGACATGCTTACCTGGCATACTGATGATATATTAAATTATTTTCCGGCGGCCGTAAGATACTGCCCTACTGCTGCGCCGCAGGAACATAATGGAATTTTGTTCCTTCTGCTACCACCCACATATTCGTTGGATCATCCTCATCCCATTTGTAATTTCTATCCAGAAACAGTACCCTTCCATCGGGCAGTGTTGCCATCGGGAAATATCCCTCTGTGCTGAAAGGCAGCTCGCCTGCGGGAACCTTCCATTTGATACTGGCACTCCCCAGGTCATAGCCAAGGATTCCCTGTCCGCCGAAAATTACAAGGTCACAGTCCCTCCCCGGACATACACAGTTATAGAAGCTGCCGTCACTGTGGAGAAGAAAAGAAGTGACATCCCCTATACTACCATTGCGCCCGTCCAATTCAACGATCACGGAAGTGCCATCATTTGCAATACTGTCCCAAAGTACGGCGTATACCTTTCCGTCCCGTCCTCTTCCCATGGCGGTGCGCAGCGTATAAACCTTGTAATCATAACTGATCTTATTCAGGAAGTTCCCTTCCGCATCAAAGGCCAGCACTGCTGTTCCATCGTTCTGTGTGGAAAGGTAGATATCCCCGTTTCCTGCCACTGCAATCATACGGGGTGAAAAAACTTCCTGTTTTACATATTCGGAAATGTCCAGTTTTGCCGCCACCTCACCAGACGGGCTGACCCTCCATACTTCACAGTGTTCTGTAGGGCAGACAACCTCATCATCCCTCATCACTGCTTCAATATCCCTGTCCTCTGCCACCACATACAGGTTCCCCTGTTCGTCCGTGGTCATGACGGAAAACACCATTCCATCCGGCGCCGTCACCTGCAGAACCTCCCCGTCAGCCTCCCCTGGCTTCATTTTCAGGATTCCGGATCCCCCGTCCCGCTCCCTGCTCAATAAATAAATGGCATCCGAAGACGCCGTAAGCCAGTCTACGGACACACTCCCCTTATAATCTATGGTCCGTGCTTCTGTGGATAATGGGGGCAATGCGGAACTTTGGCTGCTTTCCTCCGGGACAGTGTCATCATCCGCACGATAAGCAGAATCTGCTGAATCTTCCTGCATCACCGGCTGCGGTACCTCTCCTTCCATAACATCTGCTGTTGGGTCTGGACTGCCGCTACAACCAGTAAGACATAAAGCGCCTGCCAACAGCAGCATACCCAACAGCCTGCATTTTTGCATTTTCATGTTCCCTTCTTCCTCCATATGTACTGATATGTTCCATTTCGCCTTTTTAGGGCACCATGGCTTACAGCCCTGATGCCCTGTTCCGGCCAGCCTGCTCTCAGGCAACACTGGCCTTATTCCCGATTTTTCTGTAAACTGGCAGCGATTATTCCTCCCCGGCCTGCGCTGCTCTTTCTTCGGCCTCTGCTTTTGCTTCCTCTCTTGCCTTCTGCACTTCCGGTGACTGGTCAAGGGCATAGTCCCTGGCTGCGTTAAAGTCCAGTATCTGCAGAAGCTCCTCGTCTGTCAGTTCCCGGTCAGGCAGGTAGAAGCAGCCGGTATCCTTCGTATAGGCCAGTGTATCCCCGTCCGGCACCTGGCTTTCATTCTCCACCAGGGTCAGCGTGTTCTCCGGGAACATGCCATTCTCGTACTCCTGTCGGAGGGCATCCATCCGTTTCCTTTCCTCCCTTGTATATTCCCTGCTGAACTGGTCTGCATGGATCTGTTGGCTCTGGATCATGTCCTCCGTTGCCTCCACCTCTGCCCTGGGAATCGCCTCCATCCTTGCCTGCACCAGGTTGCTGATTGCCGCATAGGAAGGAATGGACACCGCACCGAAGACCAGCATGAAGGCTGCCGCCGACATTGCCATCCTCTTAAAGCTGTTCCGTCTGTAGGTTCCGTCTGCCATCTGTGTTCTTATATTCATGATAATTTCCTCCTGCATATTTTCTTTCATGTGTACCTGTTTTAAAGCATGTCTCAGCTGTCCGCCATTCATCTCACTCATCTGCAATATTCCTCCTTCCAGGTAGTCCGAAACTGCTCCCTTCCACGCTGCAGCCTCTTTTTGACCGCATGCTCCGTAATTCCCAGGATACCGGCAATCTCCTTTACCTGGTATCCTTCTACATAGTGGAGTACCATCACGGCCCTCTGCTTTGGGGGCATCTGGAGGAGCTCCCGCACCGCCTCCCTATCCTCCTGCCGGGATACCAGTGTGCCTGCAAGCTCCTCAATGGGCACCTTCGGGTGCCGGAATCTGAACCGCTGTATGTCCCTGCAGTGATTAGTCGCCACCTTGATCAGCCATGCCTTTTCATGCTCGCCGTCCACAAATTTCGGTTTTTTCTCCAGATATTTGCAGAAGGTCTCCTGAATGGCATC
>BLLT01000186.1 GCA_011958945.1 Lachnospiraceae bacterium
AATTGGCCCAGCGGCCAATTCCAAAGAATGCTTCGCATTCTTTCCTGGTGACTTATAACTCTATGGCGTAATTTCCTATAATATAAAAAGAGTTGGCCCAGCGGCCAACTCCAAAGAATGCTCCGCATTCTTTCCTGGTGACTTGCAATGCTGTGGCGTAATTTCCTATAAGGTAAAAAAGAGTTGGCCAAACAGCCAACTCCAAAAAATATATTATGCAATTTTGCTCTTCGCCAGTTCTGCCAATGCTGCAAAACCTTCCGCATCATTAACTGCCATCTCAGCCAGCATCTTTCTGTTCATATCTACCTCAGCCAGCTTCAAGCCATACATGAACCTGCTGTAAGAAAGCCCGTTCATCCTTGCAGCAGCGTTGATACGTGTAATCCACAGTTTCCTGAATTCACGTTTTCTCTGCTTTCTTCCTGCGAAGGAAGATGTAAGCGCCCTCATAACTGCCTGTTTTGCTACCCTATACTGTTTCGACCTTGCTCCCCTGTATCCTTTTGCAAGCTTTAATACTCTATTATGTCTTCTTCTGGCTTTCATTCCGCCTTTAATTCTTGCCATCTCTCATTTCCTCCTTATGATTTCATTTCCAAATACAATAATCATATTACAATTACAGATAAGGTAAAATCTTCTTCATATTCTTAACATTTGTTTTATCTGTAATCGTTGCTTTCCTAAGGTTTCTCTTTCTCTTAGGGGATTTTTTTGTTAAGATATGGCTTTTATAAGCTTTATTTCTCTTTAATTTACCTGTTCCTGTTACTTTAAAACGTTTTGCAGCAGCCCTGTTTGTCTTCATTTTCGGCATATCAAAGTCCTCCTATACTTGCTCATTTTATCTATTTTAACTGTACGAACTAACGCTTTTCAGTTAAAAACATCGTCATGCTTCTTCCTTCCACCTTCGGCGCCTTCTCAATCACTGCAATATCGGAAAGAGCCTGGGCAAAATCGTCCAAAATATGCTTGCTGTTCGCCATATGAGCCATCTCACGCCCACGGAAACGCAAAGTAATCTTTACTTTATCTCCCTTTGTGATAAATTTCCTGGCTGAATTCACCTTTGTATTCAAATCATTGGTATCAATGTTAGGAGATAAACGGATTTCCTTTATTTCAATAATCTTCTGTTTCTTTCTGGCTTCTTTCTCTTTCCTCGCCTGCTCATACTTGAACTTTCCGTAATCGACAATCTTGCAGACAGGCGGCTTCGCAGTAGGGGCAATTTTCACCAAATCCAGCCCGGCTTCTTCCGCCAGACGCATAGCCTCCCTTGAGGGCATAATCCCTAACTGCTCCCCATTTTCACCAATAACACGTACTTCTCTGTCTCTAATCTGCTCGTTAATAAATAATTCGCTAATGGCTCTGTCCTCCTCATAATACCAAATAATCTGTCCGCCTGGTGACGAACCTCCCCATAATGACAAAATGCTCCGATTCCTTTTATACGCGTCTTATACGCAGTTCCTATAAGGCAAAGAAAAAGGATAGCATAGCTATCCACCAATCACACATTACGCCTTCATCACTTTACACATGGCCGCAATAAAACGGCTTCCTGTAAAATTTCGGCTATGAACGCCTACGAGCCCATTCGCTGTAGGGTGAGAGCGGATACTCTGCTTGATATATCAGCGGGAATATGCTTTTCACATTTCTGCCAAGTAATTCCCTAACCTTTTGCAATAATAACACTATAAATCCATCCTGTCAAGGATTATTTTTGCTAACTCAGCCCGGCGTATTGTTAATCCCACTTCGATAGGCATACCACCTGGTAAACACCCTAAAATTGCTTAAGAAATCCCAATCCCCCATATTTCCCGTCCAGAAGAAATCACCAAGAAGGCTTTTCAGGGAAAATATATCGCCTTGCAAGCCGTCATCCGATGCACAAAACGGCACTTTTCTCCGGGTTTCACGGCCATTCATCGAACACCACAAGTCGCCTCCATCCGGCGAGCTGCCTTCTTTATAAAAGAATTTAAAATTCTCTGGCGGCACAATTGACTCATCCTCAATATTGGACTGTCCTTTTAAGTTTCTGGAAACAAAATTCCATACACTGTTAAAATCAAATCCCCCATCTACGGTAAAGCCAGAATTTTTTTCTATCTCTTCCGTATCAACCGATGGTATCCCCCATTTATTTGTCATGTCTTCCGCAGCTTCTTGTAACATTTTTTTCGTTTTTTCACATTTATAATGGTAATCGGAATTATAATAAACCCAGTCATCCTTCCTTCCGCCATACGACATGTTCATGGTTTCGCCTTCCAAATCGTTTGCGTATACGGCTGCCCGTGCATTTTCTTTTGCAAATATTTCATATATCTCGCCGACAATCTTCTGTTGGTCCACCCCATCATCCCCTGATGTCCAGCGTTTACCTGCAGCATACTTCCTCATAGACTGACAGCATTCCTCAAAAAAATCTGCCAGATCGCTTTGACTGATGTTCCCAGTATAAAAATCACGCATATACTGCCCAATTTCCTTTTGCATATCATATCCAAACCGGTTTCCAAACAGACTCTTTGGCATTGGCTGCTTTGCATAATAATTGGGGTAAAGTTCATAAAGCATATCTGTCAGATTCTTAGTTTCAAATGAATCCAAGGAACTCACAGGAGATAATTTTGTTAGATCTATCTGCTTTACTTTTTCTTTATCCTCCCAAGTGGCCTTCGGCAATTCTGACACTATATCTTTTGCAGATGTATTGAAATAAACATTTTGCATTAAATACTTTCCTCCTGTTCTAACATTCTTTGCCTTATATTATTATATCGGCTCAATATCCATTCTATTGAATATAGTTTTATTAAGTAATGTTTATTTTTTCAGAATGCCATTTGTGCAATAAGAAACCACATGGATTGTTTCTGCACTTTCCTTAAATTCATCCATCTTTTCATCATCTGCGGACTGGGAATATGTAATCGTATATGTTTTATCCGCCACAATGATATAAACCAGCTGCTCCATCCTTGCCTCCCCTGCCTGGCAGGACACTTCCACCTTATGGGCAGGGCATCCGTCTATCTCCAATTCTGTATACTCAAAATCATCCACTGCCGCCTCTGCCCCATACTCTTCTTTCAGCTTCTCTTCCATCTGTACCCGATATTCTTCGGAAGCCAGCATTTCATTCAATACATCCTTATCCAGGTTCTCCGAAACCGTATAATAGATATTGGAAGAATCCAACGGATTACGCTGGGAAACAAACATCCCCTTCACGCTGTCGCTGGGGAGATAACCGTCCGGCAGCACTACCGTACAGCCTACATCCCCATATTTTTCGCTCTTATATGCCTTCATTAATTCCCCGTCCGCAAGAGCATCCAGCCGCGTTCCAATCGTTCCCCCTCCCATTGAAATCCCATCTTCCGCAGCAAACACCCTATTTGCCGTAAAAATCCCGCAGGCAAACATCGCACCGGCCGCAAATACTGCTGCCAATATAGCAATTCCCTTATTTTTCAATCTAATCTCCATTCCGCCGCTTTACTGCGGCCCAAATCAGAATACACGATTCTTTTCTAATATATTTCCGCTATCCATTATAAAGATGATAAGAAGCATATGCA
The DNA here is from genome assembly GCA_011958945.1 of Lachnospiraceae bacterium. Lineage (GTDB taxonomy): Bacteria > Bacillota > Clostridia > Lachnospirales > Lachnospiraceae > Kineothrix. The sequence continues at coordinate 3,609 of BLLT01000186.1, forward strand.
AGTATAATTTTCTTTCTTCTTAATTTGAAACTATTCCGCCATCCATACCATTAAGTTAGCACCACAGCCCAGCCGTGAGGAAAATAAAATGCTTAAGGAGTCCCTTAAAAAGCGTTGGCACTTGGTGAGGTAGTTCACGAACCTAGTGCCGCTACGCTTTTTTCGGAGCGAGAGCGTGGCGACGAAGCATTTTATTTTCCTCACGGCGTCCGCCACCACTAACCAAATGACATCTGAGGTTAAATTGTTTCCTTATCTCACACAAAAGGCTGCCGCAAATTCTGCAGCAGCCCTTTTCTTTATTTCTCTTTAAATGTAGCGCATGACGTTTCCCTGCAGTCGCAGGCCCCGCAGCCTTTGATATCTACATGCTCCGCATGGCATTTATAATTGCTGTTATAAACACATTTTACCGCCTCACAGTCAATGCTAATCGTCCTGCATGGGTGTTCCAGGGCACTGGTATAAGAATCTCCCCGTTTTTCGGAAAAGCTTTCGCAGCAAGTTCCATCCATATCCTTTGCATGCTTTCCTCCAACCATTATATCGCCTTTGCAGCAGCACTTGCTCTTGTTGTAAACACAATTATCTACCGTACAGTCTAATTGAGCCATAATAATCCTCCATTCCTGCTTAGCCCGCGAATTGATGCGCAGGCACAAATTTGTTATTATCCATTCCGGTTTTGCATCCTGCCTTTCGCCTTTATGTTCCTCTGTCCGGCAGGAACTCTAGCCGGTTTCGCATTACCTTATTAGTATTCCGGAAATTATGGCTTATATTCACTTACGGTATTCTAATTTTTAGTTGACTTTAATCCTGTGCATATAAATATTTTTCTACTTTTTCCCTGTTCAAATTCGGGTGTCAAAAGCCCCCTCTTCAAAAAACAAAAATCAACCTTCGTCCAAATATAATCTATATAACGTAGCCCAGTACACTTCCAACATAAATTCCTGCTTCTCCTCCGAAAGAATCCCCTCTTCTTCCCATTCTTTGAGCAAATCAGCCTCCTTGTTGCCGATAAACCAGACCCTTTTCCCCGTTTCCACCCATTTTTTCAGTTCTTCCGGCGAAGACAGGGAAAAATACTTATCTTCAAAAATATCACAAATCAACGCCTCCGGCTCCGCATTCCATAGGTACATATCATTTTCCAGATAATAGCCGGCCACACCCTGCACCTGATTAAACTGAGTAATCACTATATCCTCCGGCCCAATTTGGGCCAGCGCCTCCTGCACCTCTTCCATCCGCACCCGGCGCCAAGTCTCATCGTTACGAAACCAGCGGTAATCCCCAATGCCAATAACCAATACCAACAGCAGAACCGGCCACCACAGCCATTTTTCCCTTGCCGCCCGGCTCACAAAAAATGCAAAAGACAGCCAAAAACATCCTGCCGCCGGAAGCATGTACCTAACAATAAATACAGGGCGCAAAAGGAAGGAAGCGGCAAATCCAAACAACACTACCCCTGCCAGCACACCCGTTCCCGCTATGATAACAAAAACCGTTTTTTCATTATGTCTGTTTTTCCACAAAATATGCAGCATCAATCCCACATAAATGCCAAAGAGCACAACTGCTGCCCCCACTTGAAATACACTGCTGCCAAAAGGAGGCTTCATCAGGAACTTTACGCATGTACCAAAAGTTCTCCATGTCAGCGGCAAAATCCAATAACTTTCCTTTACCTGAGCCACTTGACGGATAACTACAAACATCCACGGCATATAAGCCAACACGGAGCAGAAGACACATAACAGCCAGCTTTTTATCCCATTTTTCCTTATCGTGTTTCCCTTCCCGATAATAAAAACCAGCAGGAATAAATAGACCATAGCTACTGCCACCGCCGCAAAATAATGGGTATATGCCGCCATAACCCCATATACGGCAAGGAAAATCCAGTCTCCCGCATTCCCCTTTTTTTCTTTCTGCCCCAGTTCATCCTTGGCATTGTTCCTATCAGGCTGCACAAGCCCGCACAGGATTTCATATCCGTGCAGGAAAGCCGCCGTCACCAGAAACATAGCCAGCGTATACATCCTGATTTCCACCGTATACTGGGGAAGGTTGGGCATTGCTATTACACAGAAAAGAAACAGGCCCGCACACAACCAGCCGAAATGCTTCTTAACCTTTGTCACCGCATAGGCGGCCAGGCCAAGCAAGGGCAGGACGGAGCACAGCTTTCCAATGATTACCCTATTCGCTCCCGGGAAAACAGCCAGGCACAGCTGACTAACTGATTTTACATAATAATAGTAGAAGGGCGGATGCACGTCCCTTGCCGTCAGTGCTTTCGCTTCCCCGAAGCTTTTCCCCGTCAGGCCCATAGTAAAAAGTTCGTCATACCATATCCCATCGGCAAAGCAAAGCCTTACCGACAGGATAAGCATCCCCGCCGCCGCAGCCAGGAAAATAAACCCTATCCACTTTTCATACTTTTCCCGATTTATGCTTCTATTCTCCTCACTCTGTCCGCACATCCTCATCCTATTCCCTTTTCTCTTGTTTCCTGTTGCTGTTTTTAACTGCTTTTCCGTTATTATTTTTGCTCTTTTTATAGTTTTCCTGGCAGCTGCCGTTTCTTCCTCATATCACTGTTTTGCGCTCTTTTTTGCCTCTTCTTTCACTTCTTCTTTGCGGATTTCTTTTGTCCTGATTTCCTTACAAATCTGGTCGATGAATTCACCCAGAGGCTTCACGCCCTCATCGCCCGCAAAGCGGCTTCTTACGGAAACGGTTTTATCCGCTTCTTCCTGCTGTCCTACCACGAGCATATAGGGCAGTTTAGCCAGCCTTGCCTCCCTGATTTTAAAGCCAATTTTTTCGGAGCGGTTATCCGTCTCAGCCAATATGCCGTTTTTCTTCAATTCCTTCTCCACTTCCGCTGCATATGCCTCATATTTTTCCGAAATGGGAAGCACCCTTACCTGTTCCGGGCAAAGCCATGTGGGGAACTTGCCCGCATATTTTTCAATCAGCCATGCCAGCGTCCTTTCATAACAGCCCATAGATGTCCTATGAATAATATAAGGACGCACTTTATCGCCATTCTGATCAATATAATACATATCGAACTGGGCCGCCAGCAGGGCATCCCACTGGATGGTAATCATAGTATCTTCTTTACCGTATACATTTTTCGCGTTGATATCTACCTTAGGGCCATAAAAAGCTGCTTCCCCCACATCTTCCGTAAAGGGGATTCCCAATTCTACAAGGATATTCCTGATATGGCCTTCCGTTTCTTCCCATACTTCCGGTTCACCGATATATTTTTCCCTGTTTTCAGGATCCCATTTGGATAAATGGTAAGTAACCTCATCTTCCAGCCCCAAAGTGGACAGGCAGTACTTGGCCAAAGCAATACACCCTTTAAACTCCTCTACCATCTGATCCGGCCGGACCACCAAATGCCCTTCGGAGATGGTAAACTGGCGCACCCTGGTAAGGCCATGCATTTCCCCCGAATCCTCATTCCTAAAAAGCGTGGAGGTCTCCCCATAACGCAGCGGCAAATCCCTGTAAGAATGCTGTGTCGCCTTATACACATAATACTGGAAAGGACAAGTCATAGGGCGCAGGGCAAATACTTCTTTATCCACCTTTTCATCCCCAAGAACGAACATACCGTCCGTATAATGATCCCAGTGGCCGGAAATTTTATATAAATCGCTCTTCGCCATGAGCGGGGTCTTGGTTCTGATATATCCCCACTCATTATCTTCCAAATCCTCAATCCAGCGCTGCATTGTCTGCACCATTTTCGCGCCTTTGGGCATCAGCAGCGGCAGCCCCTGCCCAATCACATCCACTGTGGTGAAGAGTTCCATTTCCCTCCCCAGCTTATTGTGGTCGCGCATTTTAATATTTTCCAAATACTCCAAGTATTCTGCCAGTTCTTCTTTTTTATTGAAAGCCGTGCCGTAAATCCTCTGCAGCATGGTATTGTCGGAATTTCCCCTCCAATAAGCCCCGGAGGAAGAGGTCAGTTTAAATGCCTTAATCCCTTTTGTGCTCATTAAATGCGGGCCGGCGCAGAGGTCTACGAAATCGCCCTGGCTATAGAAAGAAATCACTGCGTCTTCCGGAAGGTCACGGATGAGCTCCGCTTTATAGGGCTCTCCCTTTTCTTCCATGAACTTAATGGCCTCCTCCCTGGGCAGAGTAAATTTCTCCAGCTTATTTCCTTCTTTGATGATTTTCTTCATCTCAGCTTCCAGTTTATCCAAATCCTCCCTGGAAAAAGGCGCATGTTCAAAATCATAATAATATCCGGTATCGATACTGGGCCCGATAGCCAGTTTAGCATCGGGATAAAGCCTTTTCACCGCTTCTGCCAGCACGTGGGATGCCGTATGCCTTACCACCTGCAATCCCGCTTTGTCATTTGCCGTCAAAATGTTCAGGCTGCAGTCCTTATCCACTACGGTCCTTAAATCTACCACTTCCCCGTCAATCTCCCCCGCGCAGGCAACCCTGGCCAATCCTTCGCTGATATCGGCTGCGATATCAATCACACTCATAGGGGCTTCGTATTCTTTGCTGCTTCCGTCTTTTAATGTAATAATCACTTTAATCACCATTCCTTTCTCTCAATATCCTAAAACTTTTCTTCACTCTTCCGTTTCGTCATAGTTCCCTTCATTATTTCCGTTATTGTTCCCATTATTATTCCCTATCATCGTAAACTTCCTGGGCGAGATCAGCATCCTGATTACCAGCCCTGCCAATAGGCATACTGTTAATGTGAGGAAATATTCCCTCTTCTTCATTAGTGTCATTTCTTCCAAACTTGTTTGGAATTCATTCCATTTTTCTTTCATTTTTTCCTCCATTTCTGCGCAGCTTTTGTGCCCCAACATTTCCGGGGTCTTACGCATGTCAAGTTTGCGGATGCCGCGCAGACACAAACTTGG
>BLLT01000187.1 GCA_011958945.1 Lachnospiraceae bacterium
CAAGACGGTCATCACAACCGTATTGAATGCAATTAAGACGGTCATTACAACGGTATGGAATACGATAAAAACAGTATTTACTACAGTCTTAAATACCATCAAATCCGTGGTGTCCGGTGCATTTAATTCCATGTGGAATGGTATTAAGAACACGGTATCAGGCATTGTGAATACCATCAAGACAGGATTCAACAATGCAGTCAGCTTTATTAAGAACCTGGCATCTTCTGCATTCCAGTGGGGAGCAGATATTATTCAGGGAATTGTGAATGGTATTAAGAGTTGCATTGGTAAGGTTAAGGATGCGGTAACGAATGTGGCGGAAACAATCCGTTCATTCTTGCATTTCTCTGTTCCGGATGAAGGGCCTTTGACTGATTATGAAAGTTGGATGCCTGACTTTATGAGTGGTCTGGCAAAGGGGATTGAGCAGAGTAAGGCAATGGTTTCAAAAGCTGTGGAAGGTGTTGCCGGGGATATGGTCATCAGTCCGCAGATGGCTATGGCCGGAGTTGGATATGAGAATAGCCGCAATATGACTATTCCACAGGAAAATCTATCCGGTATTATGTCTGCCATTACAGAAGCACTTAGCCAGATGAATGGACAGCATGGGGATATTGTGATTCCGATTTATTTAGGTGGAACAATGCTTGATGAAGTGGTTGTAAATGCCCAGCAAAGAATGAATTTAAGGAGTGGAGGAAGGTAAGATGGCATTTTTTAAATATTTGAAATTTGACGGAACGGTCCTTCCTCTGCCGGATTCTTATGATGTGTCTTTGTCGGCAGTGGAAGCAGACAGCAGCGGAGAAACAGAAGCGGGAACAACACAGAGGGATGTTGTCCGTCAGGGTGTGGTGAACATTTCTGTCTCTTTTTCTGTGACAGCCAAATGGCTGAAAGCACTGACTGCCTATTCCAAACAGGATAAGTTGTCGGTGGATTATTTTGATACGGAAACAGCAGAGCTGAAAAATACAGAAATGTATGTTGAGGAATTTAAGGCGAAACTGGAAAAGGATACTTCTTATAAAGGTCTTTGGACAGTTTCTTTTACTTTGAAAGAATTTTAAAATGCTATTGACTCTAACATTACGTCATAGTTTATGCTAAGATTACCACAGAGAAAGAGGTGATCTGCAATGATGACAGTACATGAAGTCAGTAAAATATCGGGGGTAAGTATACGTGCTCTCCATCATTATGACAATATCGGTCTTCTGCCGGCCACGGAAGTAACCGATGCTGGCTATCGTCTGTACGATGAAACAGCATTAGAACGTCTGCAGCATATTTTGCTTTTCAAGGAATTGGAATTTCCATTGAAAGATATTAAGAATATTCTGGATAGTCCGGATTTTGACCGGAGTAAAGCATTGGAGCAGCAGATTCATCTGCTGGAACTTCGTAAACAGCATTTAGAAAATCTGATTGACCTCGCACGTGGAATTAAAATGATAGGAGTGAAGCCGATGAGTTTTGAAGCATTTGATACGAGAAAAATTGATGAGTATGCCGCACAGGCAAAAGCATCCTGGGGAAAGACAGATGCATATAAAGAATATGAAAAAAAATCAGAAGGACGAAGTAAGGAAACACAGCAGAAATTAAATGTGGAGATGATGAGCATTTTTGCAGAGTTTGGGGAAATAAAAGGGTTATCACCAGACAGCAAGGATGCAGTCGCATTAGCAAAGAAACTGCAAGATCATATCACAGAACATTATTATACATGTACCGATGAAATTCTTTTGGGACTCGGAACCATGTATGCCGGAGGCGGAGAGCTGACAACCAATATAGATAAAGTTGGTGGGGAGGGAACAGCAGTCTTTGCCTGTGAAGCAATTAAAGCTATGATTGCATTAAAATAGTTTAAAATTTGTTTTATGGAAGCATCAGTCATTAAGTTGGCTGGTGCTTTTATTTTGAGGAGGTGTTGCTTTTGTATCCTGTAAGTGAAGCATTCCTGTCAGTGGTGCAGGAGAACACAAGAAGATATTACTGGACTGGAAAGATTACCACGAAAGCGGGGATGGTATATGAGTTTTCGGAAAAGGACATTGTAAAGGGAAGTGGCTATATTTCTTCCCAGTGTTGCGGAAATACGGAAATGGAACTTGGCACGGTGTATGCTACAGAAATGGGAATTACCTTGTTCTCGGAAATCGACAGATATACATTGGAAGATGCATTGGTGGAACTGTACTATCATCTGTTAGTGGGAGAATCATATGAAACCGTTCCAATGGGATTATATGAAATCAGTGAAGCCAATCGTTCCATTCGTTGTCTGGAGATTAAGGCATATGATTATATGCTCCGCTTTGAAAAGGATTTTAATACAACAGATACGATAGGAAATGCATATGAGATTATTATGCTGTGCTGTAAGGCGTGCAAAGTAGAGTTTGCACATACCCAGACAGAGATAGAGTCCATGCCAAATGGTTCCGAGGTTCTTTCCATTTACGCAGAAAATGATATTGAAACCTATAGGGACGTGCTGTTTTATATCGGTCAGGTACTTGGAGGTTTCTTTTGTATTAACCGTGAGGGGAAACTGGAACTTCGTAAATATGGCAATGAACCGGTTATGAACATTAGTAATAAGCAGCGATTTTCAAGCAGCTTTTCTGATTTCATCACCAGATATACAGCGGTTAGTTCCACAAATCTGAAAACACAGGAAGCGGAGTATTACGCACTGGAAACAGATGATGGTCTGACCATGAATCTGGGAACTAATCCATTTTTACAGTTCGGTGTGGACGAGACGAGAAAAGAATTATGTGAGCAGATCTTGACGGATATTTCCATTATTAAATATGTGCCTTTTGATTCGGAAACCATTGGAAATCCGGCATTGGATTTAGGTGATGTATTAAGGTTCAGCGGTGGTCATGCGGATGAGGAACAGATTACGTGTATCACATTCTCGCAGTGCAGAATTGGCGGAAAACATTCTCTTCGATGTGTGGGAAAAAATCCACGTCTGGCACATGCAAAATCGAAGAATGATAAGAACATTTCCGGGTTGCTGAATCAGGTTGATGCCGGAAAGATTGGGATTCATACTTTTGCAAATGCATCAGCTTATACATTGGCTGATACGGATACAAAGATAATCAGTATTGAATTTGCCACAACAGAAGAAAACCACGCCCAGTTCTTTGGGCAGATAGTTGTGGATGCAGTGGCTTTACAGACCGAACGCACGGCGAGTGCTAAAGGCAAGGTTGTGATTCCATTTGCGGAAACAGATACAGAGACAGGGGAGACAACAGAAAATCCCATGGAAATTGAAGTGGAACTTCCGGTTACATGGTCAGAAGATGGCAAAGTGGTATGTTATGTGACTTTTGAATTGAATGATACTGTGATTACGGTGCATTGTCCTGTGGAAACATGGCAAAGTGGAAAACACATTCTTTCCTTATATTATCCGATTGAGAGTGTAGTTCCCAATATTACGAATACATTCAATGTGTATTTGCGTATGGAGAACGGAACCGGTTCTGTTGGGATTGGAGACTGCATTGCATCCATCAGCGGACAGGCAATGGCGGCGGCACCGGCATGGGATGGAAAAATTGAGATTGAAGAAAAAGTTGTGAGATTTGCCATTGGTGGTGGAGTGAATGTGAAAAAGATTTCGGATGTTATCCAGATGGAAACAATGGAACTGGTACAGCGAGCATATACGGATCATATGACTGGTAGAACAGCGATTAGTGCGTTCTGCCGTCCTGTGACGGTTGAATAGGAGGGATTTTTGTGAAGTTAAAAGGAAAGATGGTTATTGAGCTGACGGATGTGAACACATCGGAAGTGGAAACCATTGTAGAAGAAAATATGGTAACCAATGCAGTTAATAATATTTTGGGACTGAATCCAATGGCGATATTTTATACGGAAGAGGAATATTCCACGGGACTTGTATGGACGGATAATCTGCTTCCGATATGTCCGAACATGATTGGTGGGATTTTGCTTTTCTCTAAGGCATTGGAAGAAAATGTGGATAATATTTATGTGCAGTCGGATAATTTGCCGGTTGCATATGCCTCCAATAATGTCAATTCCACAGCCAATACAGCGAGGGGAAGTCTGAATCAGACGGAGAGCAAGGCTTTGGACAATGGATACAAGTTTGTATGGGAGTTTACACCGAGTCAGGGAAACGGAACAATCGCAGCCATTGCACTGACCAGTGCCAAAGGCGGAGAAAATGGATTCGGAAGCAGTGTGGCAGACGCCAGTACCTTTTTACAGTTAAAAGAGGTGGACATTGGCAATCTTGGTCTTGCAAAACAGATGGTATTATTTGAAACAGCAGAAGTTGATTTTGAGAATGATATCCTGTATTCCATCACATTTGAGGATTCCAGTGTGCGTGTGAGGAAGATTCGTATTCCAATTTTCAGTATCGGATTAAATGAGGCGATCAATGATTCCACCTATAAAGTCATCGAAGATAAAGTGATTCCGACATCGACATTCGAGTTTTTAGGAAGTTACACAAAATATGGAGAGTTTCTGGACGGACAGGACGGATACTGGTATGGATTCTCCAATGAAGAAAATTCGTCCGGTGATGCAACTATGCTTTGGATTAAGATTTCTAAAACGGACTATTCCATTGAGGAAGGTTCGTGGACGTTATCCAATGCCTACTTAATGGAAGTGGGAGAACGTGCAACAGATTCCAGTTATCCGGAAAGAATATGTAGATGTTGTATGAGAAACGGGTATCTATATGTACCTGCTTATAATAAGAAGGGGATTTACAAAATCAATGTTAAAAACTCAGCGGATGTGACTTTGATTCCGTTCGGTTTTACGTCTGGCGGAAAACCTCTTTGTGAATCAGGTACCTGCGAATTATACCTGACATTGATTGGGGACATTATTATCGGAGCGGATTTTCAGATTATGGCGGATGATACAGTCATTAAGACAAAAGGAAACCAGAGACTGAACCATGCGGCAACACCGTTGTTTCAGTATAAGCATTTCCTTTTGGGATGGGGCGGCAGTTACGGAAATGAGTTCAGAACCATGTATCTGCTTACACCATATCTTGCAACAATCAACAATTTATCCTCAGCGGTGGTAAAAACCACGGATAAGACCATGAAGATTACCTATACGCTGACGGAAGAAACAGAATAACTATCGGTGAAAGGCGATTGTCCATAGTGGTAGTCGCTTTTTCTATACAAAAATTTAAAGGAGGATATTCATTATGAAAGAGTTTTGGAATGTAATTCAGATGGTGTTCACTGCGGTGGGAGGATGGCTCGGATATTTTCTGGGTGGTTATGACGGCCTTTTATATGCACTGGTTGTATTCATGGTGGTGGACTATATCACAGGTGTCATGTGTGCAGTTTCCGATCAGGTCAATGATCCGATGGCTTTCAAGGCCAACCATGACTGTTCCATAGGAGAACCTTTTCCTGAGTGCAAAATCATCCACACAAACTTTTGTAACAGAAGGCTTATCCACAATTGCTGGCATTTTTTTTAAGCAAGCTGCAAATACTGCTTTTACATACCGTGATATGGCCGCTTTTTAAAAGCTTTGACGCGTTCAAGGAACTTAACTGTGCTGAAGTATGAAGAATATTTTTGACCAGACGGTCTGCCTTTTGGGCCTTTGGCGCTGCAAAAGGATGTACTTCAGCAAATGTCGTATGTTGGCACTCCATGTTGTCACAAAACATCTTCCGTGTAGTTACTAATAAAATAACCTTTTTCTCCTGGATCGGAAGATCCTGAATTTCCCTTTCATAGGTAGAATGGATACGCATGGACTTTGAACCGCAGAACGGACATGTCAGCCCTTTCCTGCCGGATTGGCGCTTACAATCTATTAATGGTGAAACAGGAGAAATAGAATACAAGTTGAAAAAGCAGGATGAAAAAAATTATATCTGGTCTGATGAACAAGCACATGAACCTATTTTGACTAAAGAGAAGTAGTGGTATATACCAAGTGGTTAGCCCACAATGAAAAGTTTGTAGATTATGTAAAAATGAAGATAGGGAAATCGGTGGATATATCTGAGATTGAAAAAGAACTTGCTTCCTATGATAAAAAGTTAAAGGTTTTGGAGAGAAATGAATAAAAGGCTTGATAAAATCTATGAGGATATGGATTCGTTAGAAAACGAGCGAATAGATTGTCTGAATCGCTTGGAGGCAGTACAGGAGCAACAGCTAAATGAGAAACAATTTATCAAATGCTTTTGGAGTTTGACGAATTTATGATAAACTATCTTTGGAAGAGCAAAGAGATGTGTTACATGCTTTGAACTCAGAGATTCAGATATACAAAAAAGAAGAAATCAAGGAAAGTAAAACTTATATTAAGAAAATCAAGTTTGCCTTTGATAATTTGTGTGTGGTTAGAGGGCATTAGTTGTTTGGATTAATGCCTTTTATAGTATATGCAAATAGCAACTAAAAATAGTTGTATATTTTCCTGCAAAGTAATATATTATATTTAAAGGAGAAATGTCATGAGTAAGAAAGATAAATTAATAGATAGATTATTGAAGAAACCTAAAGATTTTACTTTTGATGAAATAGAGTCTTTGTTGTCATATTTTGGGTATGAATTAAAACAGGGTGGAACTGGATCAGGAGTAAAGTTTGTAAAAGATGGAAGTAATGAAGTGATAAACTTCCATAAACCACATCCAAACGGGGTATTAAAGAGATATGTCTTGGATCAGGTAATAGAGAAATTAAGAAAGGATGGTTTATTATGAGTAATTTGTTATCATATAAGAATTACAATGGCACAGTAGAATACTCTAAAGAAGATAAATGCCTTTTCGGAAAGGTGATTGGAATAAAATCTTTGTTATCTTATGAAGGTGATTCTGTACAAGAGTTAGAACAGGATTTTCAGAATGTGATTGATGGATACTTAGCAGATTGTAAGGAACGGAATGTGGAGCCTGAACAGCCTTACAAGGGAACATTTAATGTTAGGATCAGCCCAGAACTGCATCGAAACATTGCTGTGTATGCGATTGAACATGGGAAGAGTTTAAATGCTGCGGTTGAGGAAGCTATTGGGAATATGGTTAGAGCGTAATAAAAGTGAAGAGATTATATGTAGTTAAAGATATACCAAAATATCAAGAGGACTGTTCAAGTTACTGTTATGTGGTAAAAGCAGAAACAGAAAATGAAGCTATTAATATTGTAAAACGAAATACGAAACACTGTTGGGAGTGGGAAGCTAACTTAACAGATAATACAGAAGTATGGGAATGAAATAATAGTTTTTATGTGGAAGAAATAATCTTGAAAGGCAAAAATAATAAAAACAATATTGCTGTTTTGGTATCTTTAACAAAAGATGTTCGTCCAACAGTTCAACGATTGATGGAAATAGAATCATATGGTTATAAATCATGCATTCAGCTTACATCAAATCCTATCGCATCTTGCAGTATTGTAAACACCACACATACAGATCTGTTCATTAGTGCCTCGGTTCAATATGCCGCATATTTGGGATATTATTTGAATGCATGTGCTTCATTTGAATTTTGGCAATATAATATTTTGGAGGATATACATAAACCAACCATAGGGCTTTCTGCTTTGTATGATCATGATTCATAAAATGCGAAACAACTTAAAATCTTAGTTTTACGGTGATAAGGAAGTATTTACAACAACTTATCATCAACGCTGACAAACAGGGTGCAAGCAAAAGCAGAGAATATATCACTTTCATTAGTGGTCGGTTCTCTGCTTTTCTGTTACGCAATAGAACACCGTTTTTGAGAGCAGACATATAAAACCCTTACCCCACCACTTCAATACCCGCAAAGCCACATAAATCAAGGACAAAATAACCCCTACTGCGTAACAATCCCCATAATAGATTGAGGGCGAAAGCAGTCTGCTGATTTCGCCCTCTTGACTACCCATCAGCAAAGGCAGGGAAAGCTGTCAAGGGCGCGTAGCGCGAAGTCTACCCTTGACAGCTTTTCCTGTCTTTGCTACCTACTATCGGTCGAAGCGGAATTTCAATATGGCTTCAATCAGTTTTGCCTTTAATCTGTCCTGCGTATCGTCATTGATATGCCCTTTATACATAGACAGATATTTGATGTATGCGGTATAGTGCCGCAATACTGCGTCTACCGCTTCCGGCTCTCCGGCAACGGCTTTTTCGATTACCTCAAAAGGTATCAGCTTTTTGTTCCTCATGTTTCAATTTCTCCCATTCTTTTCGTAACTGTTTCAGCGCAACATTTCTTCTGTGGTTTATCGTACTTCTGCAACGCCCGTACTGTCTGCCGATGGCTTCATCACGATAGCCAACGAAGTAATAAAGCAACAAAACTTCCCGCCTTAACTCCGGCAATTTTGATAATGCTGTTGCCAACCGTTCATCATCAACGATAACTTCCTTTCCCAACACAATAAATACAGTCGGCTTATCCTGTTTTTCAAAGTAGCTGTCCATAGCAGACGGTTCAAAATATCGTTCTGACATCAGAT
>BLLT01000188.1 GCA_011958945.1 Lachnospiraceae bacterium
GGCCATTAAGCAAGGCCGGTACATCTTTGCAGAAATAACGGTGGATTCTGCATTATTTTACGCGGGGCTGTACCGGAACATCGGGCAGGGGCGGCATTGATATGCCGCAGCCGTAAATAAGCGGGCCGGCAGGGGCAGCCGGAAAAACAATAAATTTATTTTAGAAGGGGGTATTCCTATGGGGACTTCAATCTTGAAAAGGGCATCGGGTTTCTTGCGGGGGAAGGGGAAATATGCAGTAGCGCTGGCAGGCGTGCTGGCGGTGACGGCGGCCGGGTATCGGATGGCGCTGCCCGGCTTTACGCTGGAGAGGGAATTGGTCTGCGGCCTGGAGGAGCACGTGCATACGGAAGCCTGCTTCCCGCCCCCGGATACGGGAACGGACGGGAAACCGGACGATATAGGCGCAAGCGGGAGTCCGGGCGCGGATAGCCAGCCGGGTGAAGACGGGGCAGCAGGGGGAGCGGATCAGACGGAAAAGGTACTGGCCTGCCCTTTCGAGGGGAAGGAAGCCCATACCCATGATGCCGCCTGCTACCAGACGGAACGGAAGCTGGCCTGCGGCCAGGAGGAAGAGGCTGGCGGCCATACCCATGGGGATAGCTGCTATACAACAATGCAGGAACTGACTTGCGGCCAGGAGGAGGCGGCAGGCCATACCCATGACGTCGCCTGCTACCAGACAGGGACGAACCTGACCTGCGGCCATGGGGAGGGCGACGGCGGGCACAGCCATGGGGAAGGATGCTATGACGAAAACGGCGCGGTTATCTGCGGCCAGGAGGAAGGGGCCGGAGGCCATAGCCACAGCGATGCCTGCTACAGCGCCGAGGATAAGCTGGTGTGCGGCCAGGAGGAATCGGGCGGCCATACCCATGGGGATGACTGCTATACGGAAACGAAGGAACTGACCTGCGGACAGGAGGAAGCAGGGGGAGGGGAAAGGCATACCCATACAGATGCCTGCTATCAGGAGGAAAATACCCTGATATGTGGAAAAGAGGAATATGACCCTGGAAACCATGTCCATGGGGATGAGTGCTATATAGAGCAGCCGGTTGCCGGGAACAGCGCGCCAGGAACAGGAAGCGGGGAAGCCGGAAGCGGAACGGCCGGAGACAATGGGCAAGGCACAGGCGATGAGGCCGCCGGGGGAAGCATAGAAGGAACAGGGAACAGCACTGCCGGTGAAGAGGATGGGGAGCAGAGACAGCAGCCCATCTGCGGCCTGGAGGAGCATACCCATTCCGAGGCCTGCTATGGGGAAGAAATCATGGCCATAGCGGATAATATAGTGGCACAGGGGGAATGGTGGCAGCTGGATGATGAAGGGCTGCTGACCATTACGGCAACGGAAACGGTAACGGAAATACCGGATTATAAAACGGATTATAACGGAATATCAGAAGTTCCATGGCGTGATGTTGCAGATGAAATAATATCCGTCAGGATAGAAGGCATGACAAGGATTGGCAGTGGGGCATTTGCACGGCATGAGAAATTGATGGAGGTAAGTATCTCCGATGGTGTGACAGCCATAGGCTATGAAGCATTTTTGTACTGTAGCTCCCTGCGCAGCATCGACCTCCCGGATAGCCTGGAGACAATAGACGGTAGGGCATTTGCCAATGCTGGTTTGACCCAGATAAGCATCCCCGACAATGTAAATTCGATAGGAGGGTCTGTATTTAGTAACAGTCAGGTGCGCAGCATAAAACTCCCGGAAAGATTAGAGACAATAGGGGATAATATGCTTTCTGGCTGCCAGCAATTAATCAATATAACAATACCAAATAATGTGAAAAAAATAGGGAGATACGCATTTCAGAACTGTAAAAAGCTGGCCTACATAGAAATTCCGGACAGCGTGACGGAAATAGGCGTATATGCATTCGAGGGATGTGAAAACCTGGCCGAAATAAAACTGCCGGAAGGCTTAAAGGCGATTAGCACGGGAACATTCTGGAAATGCAGCAGGCTATCCGGTATCAATATACCGGAAGGTGTGACAACAATAGAGAGTGGCGCCTTCGAGGAATGCCGGAGTCTTGCCGGCATCATCCTTCCCAAAAGCATGGCGAAGATAGGTGGTAGGGCGTTCTGGAACTGCAAGGCACTGGCCGAAATAGAACTGCCGGAAGGGCTGAACGAGATAGGCGCTGGTTCATTCGGAGGATGCGACAGCCTGTCTGCCCTGGCAATAAAGGCGAAGGAACTGAAGGTTAGCGGTAGCGATACCTTCCTCACGAACCTCAGGCATCTGAAGGTATACTGCGACAGCGTGGATATTCTGGGGGAAACACTTTTATCAAGATTCCAGTACTTAGACGTCTCCTTTGCAGGCCCCGGCTATTTCACCATGGAAGCCCCCATCGCTTTGGGCAGCCCGGCGAGAAAGGGGCTGGCAGGGGGACGGTACTATGCCGATGAGAACGGGGTGTTGTATCTGCTGCAGGAGGGGAAGGCTTCCTTAGCCCATGTGCCGGCCGGGATAAAGGAATATAGGGTGAAAAACCATATCCCGCCTGCGGAAGAGGGGCAGGAGGGGTGGACGGTGGCAGCCGTGGAACGGGATGCCCTGAAGATGGCCGATGACTTGGAGAGCCTTTGGTTTGAAAATCCTGCGGATATTGAGCGGCTTCCGGACTACAGCTGTGCCAACTGCCCCAGCCTGACATCGGTGAACGGGAAAACCTCGGTTGTCGAGGTACATGACTTATTTATAAAAGCAAATGATAAGGTAGAGTTTGGCAGCCTGGCTTTCTACCATACCGGACTGGAAGGGGGAAACCGGCCGGAGACGGACAATGGGGAAATTACTATCGAGGTGGGCGGAAACCAGGTGCTGTCCATGTCCACAAAGAAAACAGGCGGGGAGGCCGGTGGAAGCCTGGAATTTTATACCGGGGAAAATGCGCTCACAACGGTGGGCCTGTCCGGCCCCCGGAACGAGACGGAATATACAGCGGCGAGGGTCTACTTCTCCTTTGAGGACGGGGATGGCGTGACCCGATACGGCGATAGCGGTGGGAAGGATAACTACGAATTCAAATTGAAAAGCAGTGAGGGCGTAGAATACACCATTAAAGCCTGCAAGGCGGAAGCGCCATCCACCTATTATTATGAAATTCCCTTGCCGGCGGCAGGAGATACTTTGAAACTGGAAGACATCCCCTCCTGGTATCCATCCCCTGCTTCGGCGGGCGGCAGTGCAAGAATCTGGCCAGTGCTTCTTACGGATGCGGAAAGGGATGCGGTCGGGAATGGGGTTACCGGGGAAGGGGGGAGATACCATCAGGCCGCCTGGAAGACGAAAGCGGATAGTTTCCCTGTGGAGAAACAGGCAGACGCTAACCCTACGGTAAAAGGCGGCAGCGGAGGGGATGGGAATCTGTACATAAACTCGCTGTCCTACAGCATCGCCATGAACCGGGAAGGGGATACGCAGACAAATATAGGGAAAGACTATATGCGCAGCGTTGACTTTGAGGATACGCTCACCCTGCCTGCGGGCGTGGAATGGCGGCAGGAATTGCTGGAAGCGGTAGAAGCGGGCAGCAGTTACTGGGTCAGCACAACAAAATATAGTAACTATATAGAAGAATACTATGCAAATGCTGGCAATACATCCTGCCTGCTGTTTCGCATTGAGAGCGAGAACCCTGTCATACACAGGGAACCGATTGTGGTGGAAGAGGACGGGAAGAAGATCCTGAAAATCAGATGGAGAACAGCCAACAGCAGCACAGAAGCAGAAATACCTGCCCTAGAGATGAAGCTATCCTTAGGAGATGAAGCCATCCTTGTGGATCTAGCGAATGCGCCTGGGAGCATGGCAGAGGGCGAAGGCTGGTGTATCGTGAATCGGGTGGAAGCGGTGCAGCATTTTACCCATTCGGAAGATGCGGTAAGAGAGGCTTTGGCAGAAGCATACGTACAGGTCTCTGAAGGAAAATGCGAAATCAGGAAAACATCAGACGCGAAGGGCAATATGATATGGGGAGACAGCTATGGGTATGAAATTTCCCTGGAAAATACCGGAAGCTTCCCTTATAAAGGGATTGGCAGCATACAGGATACGCTGAGCAAATGGCTGTACATCAAGCCGGCGGATATGGAAAAGATGGTGCGTGAAGCGGAAAGCACAGATGACGTGGACCGGCTGGAAATCACTGTCAGCTATGCGGCCCTGTGCAAAACCGCCCCGGAAGACGGGAACGGCTATTACCCGGGGAAGGAGGTCACAGGAACCGATGGGAAAACCTATACACTGACCCAGCAGGATACCGGCGTAGGCACAGAATACAGGGGCTTAAAAAGCGAGGACCCGGCACAGAAGGCCTGGGTGACACTGTCCATCCTGTGGGAACGGGGAAAGGAAGGTATGCTGCTGTCATACATGGACGGCGAAGCAAGGATAGAAAAAGAGATAAAAGGCAGGGGGAGCCTTGGCAGGGAACTGGAATCCATAGGCTGCGCGGTGGTAAGCCACACAAGCTATACGGTCTCCTGGGGGATGGAGGAAAACTATGAACTGAAAAGCGGCAGCGGGCCAAAGTTCCGCATACCGGTAACGGTCAAAGACAGCTTCATGCTGCTGGCGCAGGATGTGCTGAACCAGAATGGTAAGAGCAGCATTAGCCTGGAGAAGAACACAGCTGTGACTATGACGGCGGAGGGGGTTAAGGATAAGGAGGGCACATACAGCCATATTGATGATGGTAGTTCAGTAGTATACCGCGACTATACCCTGAATAAAAACGTTGGAAAAAACGGCGGCGGGATGGACACGAAGAAAGATACTGTTATCGCCGGGGATATATTGAATTATTCGCTCAGCGTGGATCACCAGAAGAGTTCCGGTCGGGGTATCGTGCCTCTGGTGGACAGGATGAGCGGTGCGCAGGTACTGCTGGTGCCTGTAAAAGGGAACAGCATACTGGAAGGCTTTGGCCTGGAAACGAAGGAAGTGGATGGGGAAGAGTATTACCTGCTGAACGAAGAAAGGGTCTACCGGGGCGTGACGCTGGGCGGCTGCCTTACGGACAGCATTACCGTAACAAAGGGGGAAGGCGGGGAACTGGATACAATGGTTCGCTGGTATCTGGCGGATATCAGGGAAACCGGCATCAAAAGGCTGGAGTACAATGCATATGTGATGCCATCCCAGGGGGGAGAGGACGGAACCTTCTACCTCTCCAACGAAAGCTGGCTGAACGACCACCAGAGCCACCGGCTCTATGCCCCGGTAGGGGTGACCGGCACGAATGCCGTCATTGAAAAGAAAATCGTCCTGTCCCAGGGGGGGAGCAGGAATCCCGTGGAGGATGAAGTGACGGCATATTCGCCCATCCATGAAGGCGGCGCTGCCACATACCGCCTGCTGATAAGGAACATGGGGCTGGGAAGGGTGATAAAAGGCAGCCAGATTTATGATATCCTGCCGGAGACCTGGGGCTTCCAGTGGTCCAAAGAAAATGTGAAAATAGAATACTATGATGCGGGGGATGGCTCCTATAAGGATACAGGCTCCTATGAAGCCGGGGATGGAAGCGGAAAAAGGGCCTATAAGCTGACAAAGGCAGAAGACTGGGAGATAGAATCTGTCACGGTGGCCGGCAAACAGAAGCAGCGCATCGCATGGGGGGAGGAGTTCCGGCTGGAACTGGAAGGGGATATCTACATCTATGTGACACTGGAATGGCCTGAGGGAGAGGCCTGGGAGGAGTATGCCAAGCAGTATGGAACGAAGCGCCTGGAAAATAATTTCTATTGCTACAAGCTGTATGACAGGGTCACCCATGACCTGGCAGCCGGCACCAAGGCCTACCTGCAAAAAGGGGTGTACTACAGCGGTAATTCCAGGAAGCTGGAAACCGATGAGGAAAACCGTTTCTACTATGCCAATAAAGATTCAGACGGCAAACATCCCGTTGTCTACTATACATGCATCTACAATGGCGGGAACACGCGGCTGTACCTGAGCGAACTGCAGGACAGGGTGCCGGAAGGGTTTACAGTTCAACGGAACAGTTTTTTGAGCACAAATGCATCGGCAATTACGGATGCCGGCGGCAATGGGGTGGCATTCCAACAGAAGTGGGTAAGCGGCTCCATAAAAGACCTGGGAGATGGCAGGATATCCATCAGCCTAAAGGGATATGAAGGGGGCAATTACATCCAATATGACGAACAGCACGGGAAATGGTATCTTGCCCCGGGGGAGGCAGTCTGCTTTACCTATGTATGCGAACCCGGGGAATATGCGGATACCGATGACCTGGCCACAAACGCCATAGCGATGCCCTACTATGATGCGGCAGGGGAACTGGAGGTGGCGGATGTAAGCGTAGAGGGTCCTGTCTATGACGAAAACGAGATTGCCTGGAAAAATGACGGCAGCTGCCTTATTATGACAGCGGAAGAGGCGGAAAAAGAAGGGTTTGCCGGCGGGAAGCCGGACACTCAATGGTTGGCTTCGGAAGTGGCGGTAAGGCGCGGGGGGATTGCCCCGGGCATTACAAAGAAGGCGGCAAGCATAACATCGGGAGGCCAGACAAAGCCGGCTGCCGGTTCTGCCCATGTGGGCGATACCATTAATTGGGAAGTGACGGTGGCAAACAGCGGCAGGGAGCCGATTATCGACTATACCCTGTCGGACGCCATGGAGATGCCATACGGCTTTACTGGACCGGTGGCATATAAGATGGAAAGCTGGAGCTGGTATCGGAATCGTTATGAAACCATTTATACTGACGAACTGTTCAAGGTAAACGATTGCACAGAGAAGGCCGGCAGGATAACCCTTAATCTAAGTGTAATAGCAACATCGGTGAACAAGTTGGGAATGTATTTGGATGGGAAAAGGGTATACAGCCCGGTCACCCTTCAGGAAGGCAGCGTGCTTTCCGTTTCGAAGCAAACCGCTGCATCAGGAGGTAAGGTTTTGGAATACGATATCAGCATATCCCAAGGCAGCGGGGAGGAAATCGAACTGATGATTCGATGCAAAAGCGGAGACATGGCCATACCATCTGGTGGGAGGGGCATACTGACGCTGTCCACGAAAAATATTACCAACAAACATTGGAACAAGGCTTATTTCAACCATAGCTATATTACGCCGGAGATGCAGCAGTATGACGGCGAACTGGTGAGCCAGGGGAATCAGACGGTGCACAACGGGAAACCTTCGGTTCAAAGCAGCGCCCGGATACAGGTGTCCTATGGGTATACCACCAGCTCGGCGAAAAAAGTGGAAGAGGTGGAAAATACGGACAATAAGGCTTCGTCCAATGACGAAAAGAACTATATTCTTTTGCAGGATGCCGGGAAGAAGTTCCGCTATACGCTGACCGTGGATAATACGAAGACGGACGGCATGGCAAACGGCATACCAATGGAGAAGCTGGTGCTGATAGACAGCCTGCCCCAGAAGGGGGATCACAACCCGTTTACGCAGGCGGAGCCCCGGTTCAGCGCCTTCCGGGTAGACCTGGCGGAAGATCCCCGGTTTGAAGTATGGATAAAGGGGCCGGGGGAAAGTGAAGGAACAGCCAGACGGCTGGATGCGAACGAGTACCGGCTGGAATATAGCGACAAGACAGAGTTTGAGCCGGAAGACTGGAAGGGGGAGGATACGGGAGACTGGAAAATGAGCATGAGCGATGTAGACCCTGACAGGAGCAAGGTGCGTTCCTTCCGGATCATAATCAAAGATGAAAGTACAGAGGAGGATTTAATCCCCGCGGGAGCCAGCGTGGAGGTGAAGTTCATCGGGCAGATAGCCCCTGAAGACAGTGACGAGCCCCCGATGCCCGGGGAAACGGCATGGAATGGCTTCGGCTACCGGTACAGGCTAAAGGGGGCAACGGATGAGTTGGAGTCCACCCCGCTGAATGTAGGTGTGCGCCTGCCGGATGTGCCCAGGCTGGTGAAGAAACTGGAGAACGAGGAAGGGAAACCGACGCCCGCCCAAGAAGATACAGCATTTCGCTTCCTGATTTATCAGGGAAGCCGCCTGCCCCTTAAGAAAGGATTCACCCAGGAGGAACTGGCGAAAGCGTTGCTCGAAAACAAGAGGGAGTTTACTTGTGTGGAGGCTGTGGTAAAAGCCGGCAGCACTCAGTCGGATACGGTGATTCTGAAAGATTTGAAGAAATGGGGATACCAAAGCGGCGCGGAGACGGCGGAAGGAACAGACCCTACAGAGACATCCGGAGGGTGGATGCCTACAGAGGAGACATGGGTTTGGATGGAGAATGAGAATTATACAGTAGTAGAACTGCCCCTGGGAGAAGAGGATATTTACCGGCTTGATTCCTTAGGGGGGTTAAGAGACAATGGCTATACCTTTACCCATTCAGGCGTCCAGAGGAAGAAGATTATTGCGGTGAATAGCCGTAAGAGTTCGACATCCTACGAACTGCCGGAAACCGGCGGGGCAGGAACTAGCAGGTATACCCTGTCCGGACTTCTGTGCCTGGCAGCGGCAGGGCTGCTGTTTGGGAGGAAGAGGCAGGGCGCAGGGC
>BLLT01000189.1 GCA_011958945.1 Lachnospiraceae bacterium
TTTTTAAAAGTCCTACTTTGCAGCAAGTGCAAAGTCCTGGGCTGAACTGTTACGAATATTCTCACAGTTTAGAGTTTCGCAATTGCCTTTTATAAATGATATTATAATGGATTGCATCCATGCGCAAGGAAATCCTCCCATCCATTTTTCGATAATTAGAAATAATTAAGAATTTTTTAAACTTCCTAACGGAAATTCCATGAAGATTTTTTTATGATTTCCCCGTTATACTATACAAATCATATTAGCACAGAAAATGAATGGAGGATAGAAGTAAACTATGAACAAAAAATATATCACATTTACAGTACCCTGTTATAACTCGGCTTCTTACATGAAAAGATGTATCAATTCTCTTCTGGCTGTTAAGGATTATGTGGAAATCCTCATCATAGACGATGGCTCTACCGATGATACGCCTAAAATTGCCGACCAATATGCCAAGCTTTATCCTGAAACCGTGAAAGCAGTCCACAAAGCCAACGGCGGCCACGGCTCCGGGGTGAATATGGGCCTTTCCCTGGCCTGCGGTCAATACTTTAAAGTAGTGGATTCCGATGATTGGCTGGACACCGCTTCCTTGCAGAAAGTTCTGTTCCGCATCATGCACTGGGAAAAGCAGGGAACCTACGCCGACATGATTGTCTCCAATTACGTCTATGACCATCTAAATGAAAACCGTCAGAAATCTATCTCCTACAAAAATGTATTTAAGGAGGAACGGATGCTGACATGGAATGATATCGGTATGTTTTCCCCTTCCCAATACCTGGTTATGCATTCCCTTATTTTCCGTACGGCAGTTTTAAAGAACAGCGGCGTCACCTTGCCGGAACATACCTTCTATGTGGATAATATCTTCGCTTACCGGCCCCTGCCCTATGTGGAAAGCATTTATTATATCAATACCGACTTATATCATTATTTTATTGGCCGGGAAGACCAGTCCGTCAATGAAGAAGTATTGAAACAACGCATTGACCAGCAAATCTATGTGACCAAATTGGTGGCGGAATGTGTGGATTTAAACGAAGTAAAAGAAAAATACCCTAAGCTGGCCAGATATATGACCCGGAATGTATCCATTATGATGGCTATTTCTTCCATCCACCTTTTGCTCATCGGCTCCGAGGATGCCCGGAACAAACGGGCTGCATTATGGAATCACATTAAAAACAGCAACAAAAAATTGTATCATCAGCTACGGTATACAACACTGAGCAGTTTTACCAATCTGCCTGGAAAAACCGGCCGTTTCCTCACTGTAACAGGTTATCGGGCCGCAAGAAAAATTTACCAGTTCAATTGACGTACAGAAACCGAATCACCCTGCTGCCATGCGGGTAGGCTGCCCGTACACATAGGCCACTCCGTTACAAAAACATAGGAGATGATTACAGATGCAAAAAATATATATTGCCCTGGTGGACACCCCCGGTTTGTTTGCTTGGATGATACGCCGGGTTATTAAAATTAATTATATCCATGTAGTGCTTTCCTTAGATGAAGAATTTACGCAAGCCTACAGCATCGGAAGGCGAAACCCTTTTCTCCCGCTTTTTGCCGGATTTGAAAGGGAGGATATTTACCGGATTTACCGGGCCTTTCCCACTGCCCGCTACAAAGTATATACCATTGACTGTACCCAACAGCAAAAGGAAAATATTTTCTTTCAGCTAAGGGAATGTTACCGTCAGCGTTTTCGATATCACTACTGCATCATAGGCCTTTTTTATCTGCTGGCAGGCAAGCCTTTTTATCAAAAGCGCCATTATACCTGTTCTTCCTTTCTTGCCCGAATATTGGAGGAACATCATGTACTCACTTTTTCGAAACATTTTTCCCTTGTCACCCCCAGGGATTTTTACGAATTGGAAAAACAGGAGGTCATCTTTGAAGGAAGCCTTCGCGAACTGTGCATTCAAATAGATGCACAACGTTTATCCCATTCCTGGATTCATTTTGGAGCAGACAGTACAGGGCAAAACTGCGATGAATACTCCGCTCTGTACTATGGAGGTACTCTTCCATGAAACAAAACGCATCTAAAATTGCAGAATTAGTATTCTTCCTTCTTATTATGCTGTTCACTTTTTACGCTGTTTTCGGAAAAAATGATTTAAAGGATATCCTTTCTTCCATCCGCAGATTAGACCCCTTTTATTTTTTATGCGCTGCCTTTTCTGCTATATTTTTCGTATGTATGGAAGGCTTTATGATTTGGCAGCTGCTTCGGCTTACGGAAAATGGGGTTTCTCTCTTACGCTGCTTTTCCTATTCCTTTATCGGATTCTTTTTTTCCGGAATCACGCCCTCCGCCACCGGCGGACAGCCCGCCCAATTGCTGGCTATGAAAAAGGACGGGCTTCCACTGGGCAGCAGTACTTTCTCCCTTATGGCAGTTGCCCTTTTTTATAAACTGATCCTGGCCTTGCTGGGCCTGGGAATCCTTTTCTTCTGGAAAAAAGGGCTGGCTGGTTATTTAGGAAATTATATGGGCTTTTACTATCTTGGCCTTTTCCTGAACAGCCTGCTTGTGCTTCTCCTGTTACTGGTCATGCTTCATGGCAAATGGATGGAAAGGCTGCTTTTGTGCATAGAGGGATTCTGCGTAAAGATACATCTATGCAGGCCCTCTGACAAAAGGAGGGATTCCTTTCACCGCCTTTTGGCGGATTATCAGGAAACCCTCTGTTTTTTGCTAAAAAATAAATCCAAAATTATAATTACAGCCTTCTGTACTTTCCTGCAGCGCTGCAGCCTGTTTTTACTTACATATTTTATTTACCGAGGATTCGGCCTTTCCGGGCATAGCCTTTTAGAGGTTATGGTTTTGCAGGCCGCTGTTTATATCTCCGTAGACATGCTGCCCCTGCCCGGCTCCCAGGGAATTTCCGAAATCATGTATGCTTTCGTGTTTTCTTCCGTGTTTACAAATTTTTTGATTCCCTCCATGTGCGTTACCAGGGGGCTAAGCTTTTATTTTCTGCTGCTGATTGGAGGATGCGTTACGGTTTTTTACCGTTTAAAAATTTCCTATAACCACAAAAGATAAATCAATGTCAAAATTAAACCCGCACAGAACAGCAGCAGCCCATATGATAAACTCCTTCTGATTATCGTACTGTTCTCCTGTATTTCCTCATGTTTCAAAGCAAATTTGTGTTCATATCCATCCTGATGAGGCCTCTTTTTCCAAAAAGTATGATTCATAAACCGCACGAAATGATCCATTTCCATCCCCACCACGTGAGTAAAAAAGGTGCCTTCCTCCAGTTCGTGGGGCAGCTTGCTGTCCTTTAGGATTGTCTTACGTATCAGCACCACCAGGCCATCCGCCGCACTGTCAAAAATCCTGCAAAGGACGCCGAATATCATCGGAAGAATTTTCAAAAGCACTGGACGGTAAACCGCATTTTCCAAATCCCAGTATTTATTCCAGCGGTTTATATATACCATGCCCTCCTCTTCCTTCTTCATCATCCACTTTCTCACCAGAAGAAAATACAATGCAGCGCCGATACCGATGGAAATCAAACCGCCCTCCAGATTTCCCAGGCTGAAGTAAGAAACCGTTCCCTCAAACGCCGCCGGGCTCATAAACCCTTCCCCGAAATCAGCGATAAAATCCATCACTTTACCCGGAAAAATCCCCATAACCGGGAAAAGCAACGCGCTTATCGTCAATACGGCGGCGCTGGCCTTATTCATATATCCCCCGCACATACCATCGAACCGCTCCTGCTCCTTGCTGTCATGATTTCTTTCCAGGAACAAGGCTACATACAGCTTAAGCATGTAAGCCACCGTACAGCCGCCGCTAATCAGGAAAACCCATTCAATGCCCTTCATCGCACCCGCACTGAGAAACCCTGCCTGCAAATGCCCCATATGCAGCGCCTCTATATATTCCACAATGCTTTCATGGATTAACGTTTTGCTTACATACCCGTTCCAAAGGGGAATGCCTCCGATGCCCAGCGCACCCATCAGAAAAATAAAATGCAGCAGCGGTTTTTTCCGCCCAAATCCCCGGATTTCATTTAAATCCAGCTTATGGATATTCATAAATACTACGCCCGCCGCCGAAAATAAAACCAACTTAAATAAAGAGTGATTCACCATATGAAGCAGCGATCCCCTCACCGCCAGACTATTTTCACCCCCCAGCAATCCCTGCATCCCGATTCCTACCAGAATAAACCCGATCTGAGATACGGAAGAACAGGCCAAAGTGCGCTTCAGATTCACCGAAAACAGGGCAAGAACCGCCCCCAGCACCATCGTCATGACTCCTATAAGAAGAAGCAAAGTCCCCCACTTCATATCATATAAAAACATTTTACAGCTTAGCACGAGAATCCCAAAAATCCCCGCCTTCGTCAAAATCCCCGAAAGCAGCGCGCTGGCCGGCGCTGGCGCTACCGGATGAGCCTTGGGCAGCCATATATGGAGCGGGAAAGCACCTGCTTTCGCCCCAAATCCAAATAACAAACAAGCGCCTGCCACATATAAAACTCCCTGGCCGGCCTTATTTTCCCCTCCGGCACCTATCATCTCCCTGCAAACTTCATACAGCCTGTCGATTTCCAGCGTTCCCACCTCATGATCCAGCAGGAAAAGTCCCATCAGCATCACCAGGCCGCCTGCCACTGCCACCGCCAAATAAGTCTCCGCCGCCCGCAGGGACTCCTTCTTCTCATCATGGGCTACCCATACATAAGAGGTAAAGGACATCAACTCAAAAAAGATAAACGTAGTATACAAATCCGCCGACAGGAAAACCCCCATGGTGGCACCCAAAGTAATCAGCAGAAACAAATAGTACCTGTTTCTATTCCTATAATGCCTAAAATACTCCCTGGAAAACACCGTAGAAACCATCCACATAAATGCCGCAATCAACCCATACAAAGCCCGGAATCCATCCAAAGTAAAATGCAGCCCCATCCCGCAAACTCCAAAAACATCACAATAAGACGTATAACCAAACGAATTCGCCGGATTCTTGCTAAGCTGCCAGGCTATATTAGACATCCCAAACACATAAAGCGCCGCCAGAAATTCAAGAACCACTATAATATCAGCTACATAATCTCTCGCCGTTTTGTTTCTGCGTCCAACCAAATAAGTAAATCCGGCTCCTGCCATGGGAAAAAATACAAGCCAGACCAGCATCCCATTTCCGTCCATAACTACCATCCTTTCCCTATATTTATCGCACCATATAGTATCCGCCGGCCACATCCTCGAAGAACTTCACTAACGGCGAAGAAAACAATCCAAAAGCGACAATCGCCACCGCAAACACTCCTAACGGCACCAGCATTTTCCAGCCAGGGTCGGAAAACTCCTTCACCTTATCTTCATCAAAATCCGCCGGCGGAAAGAACGCCCTTACTACAATAGAAAGCATATAAATAGCCGTCAAAAGGGCCGAAACCAACAAACATCCTACCCCGAAATAAGACAGTTCATTCCCGCTCTCCACCGCTGCCCTGGCCAAATTCCATTTACTGATAAAGCCGGCTAATCCCGGCACACCCATCAGCGCCAAAGCGGAAACCGTAAAGATTCCAAACACCCAGGGCATTCTCCGCCCCAGCCCGTCCAGTTCATGGACATAATGCTTTTCCGTCTGGTACATAATCGCCCCGGCGCAGAAGAAAGAACAAATTTTCATAAATGCATGGAACACCATATGGGTCATCGCCCCCACCATACCAAGAGGTGTCATAATCACTGCCCCGAACAGGATATAGGACAGATTGCTTATGGTAGAATAAGCCAGCCTTCTCTTCAAATGGGTTTCTTTCACCGCCCGGCTGCATCCATATACAATAGTAAACATCACAATAGCCATCACCACATACTGTGCCCAGGTTCCTCTCAGAAAATCCGTTCCAAAACTATAGTAGGTCAATCTCAAAATGGCAAAAGCCCCCGCTTTTACCACCGCCACCGCATGGAGAAGGGCTGTTACCGGCGTAGGAGCCACGCCCGCCTGGGGCAGCCATGAGTTAAATGGGAAGATAGCCGCTTTTACGCCAAATCCCATAAATGCGATGACATAAATCAGCAGCAGCACATTCCCCCTGTCCCCGATTTTCCCTATATCCAATACGCCGCCCAATACAAATTCGGTTGTTGTTCCATAGATAATAATAAATATCATTCCGATAAAGGCAAACGCCGCCCCGCCCAGAGAATAATACAGGTACTTGCGGCTGGCCAGAATCGCTTCCCGGGTAAGGGTATGCATTACTAACGGAACCGTCACCAGGGTAAGCAGTTCATAAAAGAAATACATGGTCAGAATATTATCCGCCAGCGCAATGCCAAGAGTCACCCCATAGGTGATCGTATAAAACATAAAAAATATTTTTTCATGCTTTTCTTTCGTCATATATTCAAAAGCGAACAAAGTGGCCAAAGGCCAAAGGAAAGAAACAAGGCCGGCAAACACCATGCCCATGCCGTCCACCCGGAAGGCAATCTCCAGGTTGCCTGTAAATTTTGCCAGCACAAAGTTTTCCACCGGCCGGTGATACAGCAAAAACCAGACGAGCAAAGTATTAAAAATGACCGCCGTTTCCAAGAAAATTTCCATATACTTCCGCTTCTTAAAAGGAATCACAGGTACCAGCACGCCTGCAAAAACCGGTATCAGAATAACGGCTATCAACATTATCTTACTCATACTCTGCCTCCTTTCCTACAAAATCCCGGCTACGATACCGGAAATATATTCTATCAACGGGTTCGGCCAGATCCCCAGCCCTACCGCCAGGGCAGTAAGCAGCATAATCGGTAGCAGCATATAGGGGTCTTCTTTTACTGTGAAAAATCCCTTTTTCTTTTCTATTTCCCCAGAGCGATTATATTCCTGACGTTTATCTTTTTGAAATTGACATTCTTTGTAGTCGTAACCTTCCCCCGGAAAAAACCCTTTCATCACAATCGGCAGCAAATACCCTGCTGTCAGAAGCGCGCTTACTAATAAAACCACCGGCCCCAGCCATGCAAAAACCCCGGTTCCGGAATCCAGCGCACCGGCGGCCAGATACCATTTGCTGATAAACCCGCTGGTAGGCGGAATCCCAATCAGCGCCAGCGAAGCAAACGCAAAACACCAGATTGTGCCCGGCATTTCTTTCCCAATTCCTGTTAATTCCTCCACCCTGGTCTTGCCGGTCCTATGTATCACCGCACCGGCAGCAAGGAACAGCACGCTCTTAATCAGCGCATGGAACACCAGATGCAGCATAGCACCCTCCATCGCCGCCGGCTGCAGCAGCGCCAGACCAAACAGTATATAAGACGCCTGGCTCACCGTGGAATATGCCAGCCTTTTTTTCAGCAGCTTCTCCCTATATGCCAGCATAGAACCCATAAATACCGTAATCAATACAAACACAAGCCAGACTGTCTGCACCCATGTCCCCCTGAGAAACTCCGCCCCGAACATATAATAGACCACCCTTATAATGCCCAGCACACCGGCCTTTACAATTACCGAAGAAAGCACGGCGCTGGCCGGAGCCGGAGCAACCGGATGGGCTGTAGGAAGCCAGGCATGAAGAGGAAACATACCCGATTTCACCCCAAAACCCAGAAGCATCAAAAAGGCAGTTACCAGCAGCAAACCTTCATTCCCTGCAGCCATCCCTTTATCCAGTACGCCCCCCGGCGTAAATGTAAGGGTATTTCCGAAGCGGTTTAGAAAGAACAAGCCAAACAGCACCATATAAGCCCCCAAAAAGGAATAGAACAAATACTTCAAAGAAGCCATAACCGCTTCCCTGCTCCTGGTATGAATCACTAAAGGCATGGAAAATAACGTCATCAATTCATAAAATATATAAAATGTAACCAGATTCCCGGCAAGTCCCAAACCATTTAAAATTCCATATACTATCAGATAAAACCCATAGAACCTTTTTTCCCCATTTCCCTTTTTACTTCCGTGAGATTCCTTGCGGGATTTTTCCCCCGGTTCCCCATTAAATTTTCCATCGGTTTCTTCCTCCGGTTTCATATAGGAAAATGCGAAAAATGCCGCCGGAATCCAAACCACTGACACTACTGCCATAAATAGCAGCCCCAGCCCATCCGGTTTCAAATATACCGGAAGGGAAACCGTCAGCCGGAATAAAATAACATCCTTCCCGTTTACCCGAAACAGGGCATGGACAACAAAAGCCCCTGTGGCCAGCAGGGCCGCTTCTGTAATTCCCAGCAAAACTTTTCTCTTTTTCGGTTCCTTCATTACCAGCAGGAAAAGCCCGGCAATGACGGGAAATAATATCGGAACTAGCATACTATAAATCATTTCTACCTCTTTTCTGCATCTAATCATGGTATTCTAACCGGCAGTTTGCAGCATCCGGCCGCCGCCATTTTAATCCCCATTTCTGCGCTGCTTTTTGCGCATAAGCGACTTTGTGGCAAGCAACGCGCAGACACAAATCGCCGTGTG
>BLLT01000190.1 GCA_011958945.1 Lachnospiraceae bacterium
CAAAGTCCTGGGCTGAACTGTTACAAAATGGTGTCAGCCCATTTAAAAAATTTTAATTAGGGGTTGCAATTTTAGAAAAAGTAGAGTATCTTATAAAAGATGAAAGGTTACTTTTCATAAAGGAATAAGATATTTAGAACAAAGATGTTCCAAAGTTTTTTTGGGGCATTTTTTACTTTTTACGGAAAAGTTCGTTGTGAGACGGACGTCAAACAATGCAGTGCCGAAGCTGTTTGTTATGTACATAGGCGCAAAAAAGGCACTGGAATAGAAAGCGGGAGGAAACAGGAACAATGAGCGAAGTTTTTAACGTGGAAGAGATTTTTGCAAAAAATGTTTTTACGGTAGGGAAGATGAAGCAGCGCCTGCCGAAAGGAGTATTTAAAGAAGTAAAGAAGGCGATGGAAGAGGGGAAGGAACTTTCTTTGGCAACGGCTGATGTGGTGGCAAAGGCTATGAAGGATTGGGCGGTGGAGAACGGTGCGACTCATTACACCCATTGGTTTCAGCCGCTGACGGGAATCACGGCGGAAAAGCATGATTCCTTTGTGGCTCATCCGGATGAGGAGGGGAAGACTGTTATGGAGTTTTCCGGCAAGGAACTGATTAAGGGCGAGCCGGATGCCTCTTCTTTCCCATCCGGCGGATTGCGCAGCACTTTTGAAGCCAGGGGCTATACGGTGTGGGATATGACCTCACCGGCCTTTTTGAAAGAGACGGGAACCGGTGTTATCCTATGTATTCCTACGGCCTTTTGCTCCTACACGGGGGAGGTGCTGGATAAGAAGACTCCCTTGCTTCGTTCTATGGAGGCGGTGAGCGAGCAGGCGATGCGCATTGTACGCTTGTTTAACCAAAATACGGGCGCTGCCAAGGTGGTGGCCAGCGTGGGACCGGAACAGGAATATTTCCTTGTGGATAAAGATAAGTATTTGAAGAGGCCTGACCTTATTTTCGCAGGCCGTACCTTGTTCGGGGCGCCTGCACCTAAGGGGCAGGAGATGGAAGACCATTATTTCGGTGTTATCCGCGAGCGCATCGGGGAATACATGAAGGATTTGAATAAGGAATTGTGGAAGCTGGGAGTCACGGCGAAAACGCAACATAATGAAGTGGCCCCAGCCCAGCACGAATTAGCGCCCATTTATGAAACGGCAAATATTGCGGTGGATCATAACCAGATTGTCATGGAGACGATGAAAAGGGTGGCAGTCCGCCATGATATGAGATGCCTGCTGCATGAAAAACCTTTTGACGGTGTGAATGGCTCCGGGAAACATAATAACTGGTCTTTGGGAACGGATGACGGTATGAATCTGTTAGATCCAGGGGAAACGCCCAATGAAAATGTACAGTTCCTGCTGGTGCTGGCCTGTATCATGAAAGCGGTGGATACCCACGCGGATTTGCTGCGGCAGAGCGCTTCCGATGTGGGGAATGACCATAGGCTTGGGGCGAACGAAGCCCCTCCGGCAATTATTTCCATGTTCCTTGGGGAACAGCTGGAGGATGTGGTGAAGCAGTTGGTAGAAACGGGGATTGCACAGACCTGCAAAGAAGGCGGGGTATTGGAAACCGGCGTTTCCACACTGCCTAACCTGGCAAAAGATGCAACGGACAGGAACAGGACCTCGCCCTTTGCTTTTACAGGCAATAAATTTGAATTTCGTATGGTCGGCTCTGCGGACTCTATCGCCAGCCCAAATACGATTCTGAACGCAATTGTGGCGGAAGCCTTCTGCGAGGCGGCGGATGTGTTGGAAAAAGCAGATGCGGATGATTTTGAACTGGCAGTGCATGACCTGATTAAAGAATATATGACAAAGCATCAGAGGATCATTTTTAACGGTAACGGATATTCCGACGAGTGGGTAGAAGAGGCGGCGAGAAGGGGACTCCCCAATATTAAATCTATGGTGGAAGCGGTGGGTACACTTACCACGGATAAAGCGGTGAAGTTGTTTGAAAAGTTCCATATTTTCACAAAGGCAGAATTGGAATCGAGACAGGAAGTGCTGTATGAAACTTATGCCAAGACGATTAACATCGAAGCTTTGACCATGATTGATATGGCTTCCAAGCAGATTATCCCTACGGTAGTCAAATATACGAAGAGCCTTGCGGATACAGTGATTGCGGTACAAGAAGCCGGCATTGATGCCGCTGTACAGATGGGAATCCTAAAAGAGGTATCTTCCCGCCTTGCACAGGCAAAAGCTGCTCTTGAAAAACTGCGGGAGGTGGAAAACACGGCAGCTGCCATGCCGGGAGGTAAGGAACAGGCCTTCTTTTATAAAGATGAAGTGAAGGCGGCGATGGATGCTTTGCGCAGGCCTGTGGATGAACTGGAGATGTTAGTGGATAAAGAGATATGGCCTTACCCAACCTATGCGGACTTGATGTTTGAAGTGTAGAAAAAGTATGTGAGAAGCCCCCTTTTGTCAGGGAAAAGAAATGTCTGGCAGGAGGGGGTTTTAGGTATGGAGTCTTTGGAAGAACCGCCGGGTATGGATTGAATAATATAATAGAGAGTTTGCATATTCCTTTTCTTGTGTTAGAATGGAAAAATAGCGGGAAGGAAGGATTGGAAATTATTATGATATATGAGAATGTTCTGGATGCCATAGGGCATACACCGATGATACGGTTAAACCGCATGAACCAGGATGCGGACAGTGCGGAGGTATTGGTGAAGTTTGAAGGGCTGAATGTGGGCGGCTCCATTAAGACAAGAACGGCATATAATATGATACGTCAGGCGAAAAAAGAAGGCCTGATTCATGAAAATACGGTAATTGTGGAGCCCACCAGCGGCAACCAAGGCATCGGGCTGGCGTTGATTGGGGCTGTCGAGGGGTATCGCACGGTTATCATTATGCCGGATTCGGTCAGCGAAGAAAGGAGAAAACTGGTGCGCCATTATGGTGCGGAGGTTATTTTAGTACATGACGCAGGGAATATTGGAGATTGTATCGATGAATGCCTGGCCCTGGCCATGAAAATGGCCAGGGAAGACCCTAATGTCTACGTTCCCCAGCAGTTCGAAAACCCGGCCAACCCATTGGTGCACAAACATCATACAGGGTTGGAGATTATGGAACAGGTGGCAGGGCCGATTCATGGCTTCTGCTCCGGGATTGGGACGGGGGGTACGATAAGCGGTATTGGGGAGGTGTTAAAGGCACAGAACCCGGATATTGAGATATGGGCGGTTGAACCGGAAAATGCGGCAATCCTGGCCGGAGGAACCATAGGAACCCATTTGCAGATGGGAATCGGAGACGGCCTGATACCTAAGAACCTGAACCAAAAAATATATGACGATGTTTATATCGTAACGGATGAAGAGGCCATACAGACCGCAAAGGATTTGGCCAGGTTAGAGGGAATTATGTGCGGCATTTCCAGCGGCACGAATGTGGCGGCAGCGCTGAAGCTGGCGAAGAAGCTGGGGAAGGGGAAAACTGTGGTCACGGTGCTCCCAGATACGGCGGAGAGGTATTTTTCTACGCCGTTGTTTGAAAATGAATGATGGAACTGACATGTATCTTGTTCTAAAATTTTCGATGCATCCGGTTTAGCACTGTCCGAGGGCAGAATGGGCGATCAGAACAAAATCCCAATTCTGCTTCCGGGCAGTGCCAATATATTTGCTGTCATATCTTATACATTTTCTCTGAGCAACTATGCTGCGCTGTTATTCTGATATAAAATATAAATTTTTTGGTGAAAATGTTGGCTTGAAAAATTTGGTGAAATTTTTTGGGAAATTTTTAAAATAGTACTTGCAATCCGGAGTAAAACCGTGTATAATACCAAACTGTAGCAAACAAATAATTTAAATATTGGGCTATCGCCAAACGGTAAGGCAACGGACTCTGACTCCGTCATTTCAAGGTTCGAATCCTTGTAGCCCAGCTGAAACGACCCGGTGGAAGGAATCTGCCGGGTTTTCTTATGCCCGGAAATACAGTGTTTTCGCGGTTTCCCAGAAAATTATAGAATAGGATTTGAGAAGTTTCATTTTTAATTGTAAAAAAGGTTTTCCTGAAAAATTCTGGATTTTGATGGATTTTTCTGTTGGATAGGTCAATTCATAGGTCAATTTGGAGGGCGGATAAACCCATCGAAAATTAATTGCAGTCCGCCCCCAAAATGTGTTATAATCACTTTTTGGGCAGATATATTATTTAGAAGAAAGAAGTGATTATAGGATGTACCAATTCAATAGCCGTATCCGGTACAGCGAGGTGGACAGCAGCGGCAGTTTATCCATGGAATCGCTGTTGGATTATTTCCAGGACTGTTCCACCTTCCACTCGGAAGATTTGGGGGTGGGCGTGGAGTATCTTACGAAACGGCATCTGGCCTGGGTGATGAGTTCCTGGCAGATTGTGGCGGACCGTTATCCCCGGCTGGGCGAGAGGGTGGTAATCGGCACGGCGCCCTACGAACTCAAGGGGTTTTTCGGCTATCGTAATTTCCTGATGGAGACGGAGGAGGGGGAACGGCTGGCATGTGCCAATACCCTTTGGACATTGATGGACATGGAGAATATGCGCCCGGCCAAACCTACGGCTAAGATGTTGGAAGCGTATGTGATGGAGGAAAAGCTTCCTATGGATTACGCGCCCAGAAAAATAGCCCTTCCTGCAGAAGGCGGTATCAGGAGGGAAACGATAGAAATAAGGCGTCACCATTTGGATACGAATTATCATGTGAATAACGGCCAGTATATCCGCATCGCTATGGAATGCCTTCCGGCGGGCTTATTACAAAAGGAAAATGCACACATCCGCCAGATGCGGGCGGAATATAAGAAGCAGGCGCACCTTGGGGATAGGATTTACCCCGTGGTTTATAGCGAAGGGGAGGAAGCAGCTGCAATCGCCCTGAACAACCAGGAAGGACAGCCATATTGTGTGGTAGAATTAAAGCAACAGTGTTGAACTATGCCGTGAAACTTATAAATGATATATAAAGCAAAAGCGGCCGCGCAGAAATGAGGGAGATTATGATTAAATTAGGTGAAAAACAAAAGATGACAGTAGTAAAAAGCGTGGATTTCGGGGTGTATGTTGCCCCGGATGCAGAACAAAAGGAGGAAAGAGTGCTTCTTCCCAAAAAGCAGGTGCCACAGGGAACGGGAATCGGGGATGAACTGGAGGTTTTCATTTACAGGGATTCCAATGACCGGCTGATTGCTACTACAAACGAAGTGAGGCTCACATTGGGGGAAGTGGCCCTTTTGCGTGTTTCCCAGGTGGGAAAGATAGGGGCGTTTCTGGACTGGGGGCTGGAAAAAGATTTGTTCTTGCCTTTCAGGGAGCAGACGAAACAGCTGAATGCAGGGGATGAATGCCTGGTAGCCCTTTACATTGATAAAAGCGACCGGCTGTGCGCTACCATGAAGGTATACACATATCTGAGCGCTGACAGCGGCTACAAAAAAGATGACAGGGTAGAAGGCCACGTGTATGAAATCAGCAAAAATTTCGGCGCATTCGTAGCCGTGGACGATAAATTTTCAGGGTTAATTCCGGCCAAAGAAATCTATGGCGATTTACAAGTGGGCGAACTGGTTTCCGCCAGGGTTACAGGGGTGAAGGAAGACGGTAAGCTGGATTTGAGCATCCGGGAAAAAGCATATCTGCAAATCGGGAAAGATGCCGCAAGGATATTGGAAGTCTTGAAAGAATATGACGGCGTGCTGCCCTTTAATGACAAAGCCTCTCCGGAGACAATCAAACGCGAGATGCAGATGAGCAAAAACGAATTCAAACGTGCGGTGGGCCATCTGCTCAAAGCCGGGAAAATTACAATAACGGAAAAGAATATACGTTTGAACTGATGGGGCGGTAAGAGAAAATTATAGTTGCATTCGCTTAAGGATGTAGTATAATCAATGTGTAAGTGTTTGGCATGATGGGATGCAGGATATATTGACATAATATTCTCACATCCTGCATGCGCAGAAACACCGGATGCAGATGTATAGAAACAAAAATATTTGAAGAGAAAAAGGAGACGATATTATGAAAGTACAAAATATTACCGACATTGATAAATTTTTTAAAGTAATCGACAGCTGTATCGGCAAGGTGGAACTGGTAACAGGGGAAGGCGACAGGCTGAATCTGAAGTCAAAGCTTTCACAGTATGTTTCCATGGCAAACATCTTTTCCGATGGAACCATTTCGGAACTGGAATTAATTGCATATGAGCCGGAAGATATTGGCAAGCTGGTTAACTTTATGATGGAAAATTAGGGCGAAAGATGAATGCTAAGAAAGTAAATTGGATATTTCTGGCAATGGTGCTGCTGAATATCACTTTAGTAGTATTATTGCTGGTGATGTATCCGGTATTCCAATTAGGGATTGTTGCTAATTTAATAGTAAGCCAGATAATTATTCTGGTGCCGGCATTAATAGGGGTTTTGGCCGGACGGGAGAATTTGATTGAATTTGCGGGTTTCCGTAAATTCAAAATATCATCGGCATTAATGACGGTTCTTTTTACTTTTTTATTTATGCCGTTAGTGACTTTGATTAATATGATATCCATGTGCTTCGTGGATAATGCGGTGGCGGCTGTAAGCGGAGAAATATTAGATACCCCCTTTTTCGTTATATTTACCTTGATGGGAATCCTGGGGCCAATGAGCGAAGAACTGGTATGCAGGGGGATTGTTTACCATGGATATAAGAGAACCGGTACTATGATGCAGGCTTTGCTGCTGTCATCTATGATTTTTGCGCTGATGCATATGAATTTTAATCAGGCGGCCTATGCTTTTGCAATAGGGGTTGCCATGGTTCTTCTGGTGGAAGCTACGGGTAGCATATGGAGTTCCATATTGGTTCATGTCACCTTCAACTCGCAGCAGGTGTGCCTGATGTATTTGGTGGATTACGGAGAACAGCAGCTGCAGGAAGCACAAGAGGCGCTGACAACGGACATGATGATTCTTGCTATCAGCGTGTACCTGGTGATAGCGGCTGTTACCACATCGCTGGCAGGGTGCGTTCTCGCCTGGATTGCGAAAAATGAAAAGCGCGAAGATAATCTCCGCGCTATCTGGAAAACGAGAAAGTTCAAAAAAGAAGGAAAGGTGATTACCGTTCCTCTTTTAATTGCAATTGTAATTGTATTTTTTGTCATGAGCCTGGAAGTGCTGCTGGCATAAACTATGCAGCGTATAGCAGGCTAGACATAAAGGTCAATATTGGCTCCGACTGCCGGATTCACGGAAAGTTCCATGGATGAAGTCATCATATCTACCATTTGATCACCGGTTGCTTCCAAGGTATCCAGGGATTTGGCAAGCACTGCAGTTCCTACAGCGTTCATTGTCCGTGTCTGGGAAAGGGCCATTGATAATGCTGGTATATTCAACGTTATCACCTCCTGTTATTATAAGTTATTATAAAGGTAGTATAAAATAAATCCTATGTTGCAATTATAGCATATTTTTGGTATAATTGGCAAGTTAGGAAATGGTGGGTTATGCAAAATTTAAATATATTGGGAGTGGCGCTTACCGATTATTCCCTGAAAGAATCGTTGTTCATGCTGGACGGATTCATCAAGGGCGGTGGGCTTAAAACTATCTTATACCTTACAACTCCTATGCTGATTATGGCAGGGGAGGATGCAGAGGAAAAAGCTGCAATAGAGGCTATGGATATGACTTTGTGCGGGGATGCGGATATTTTGAGGGTAGCAGGAATCAAGTCGGCAAGCAGACAGTATGAGGTGGACAACCTTGTTTTTTTAAAGGAGTTTTTACGAAGACTGGCACGGAATGGCAGAAAAGTATACCTTCTGGCAGAATCAGAGGAAGAGGTCAATCTGCTGCGTGAAGACTTGGAGGCTCTTCAGAATGGAATTATAATCGGCGGCAGCAGCACGGCAACCGATGAAGAAGATGAAATTATTAATCAGATTAATGATATTGCACCTACGGCGGTGATATCCCGGATGCCATCGAAAAGACAGGAAAAGTGGATGATGGGGGCGAAGCTGTTAGTTAATGCGGAAGTTTGGCTGGGCATTTCAAAGGACATGATACTTGACAGAACAAAGGAGCCATTGAGCAGGAAGTTTATGGATAAGGTTTATAAAAAGATATTTCAAAGCCGGATGAACCGGTTTAATGACGGAAACGAAAGAGGAGAGTGAGCAGATTTGAGGTGTGATTCATTTCAAGTCTGCTTGCTTTTGGTTTACATATCATATTGGTAATATTTGGCATAGCTGGCAAGTTGTGAAAGTTGTATAGGGGAAGAAATTATTAAATTTCTATAAATACATCAAAAATACATAAAAAATACACAAATTTATATGATGTTGGGGTCAAAAGTCCCTATAGTACCTTGAAAATTTTACACAAACACA
>BLLT01000191.1 GCA_011958945.1 Lachnospiraceae bacterium
TTAAGGAAAATCACTTGACAATATAGGGAGGAAAAATAGTAAATATTGAGGAAGAGGAGAACAGGGTGCTCTTTTCCATTGAGATTGACAAGGTGTTAAATAGCATCCATGTTTCAGGAACAGAACTTGAACTTATGCCAAAATTAAATCCGGGTAAGTCAGTTGTAAGACTTGCAGTAAAAAAGAAAAATGCCGGAGATGATGAAGATGCAGAAACTAATGTACCATTCCAAATTGCTTATGCGGTATCCATTCATAAAGCGCAAGGGTTAGAGTACAATTCAGTCAAAATTGTTATTACGAAAGAAGTAGATGAAATGATTACACATAATATTTTCTATACGGCAATTACGCGAGCAAGGGAAAATTTGAAGGTGTATTGGACACCAGAGTCGCAGAAAAAAATTTTGGATAGTTTTATAAATGAAGAAACATCATACGATGCAAAGATTTTTTCGGCACGGACAGGATTAAAAATTATTAAGAGGCGGGTAGTTTAATCTATAATGAGGATAGGAACATGGAACAATATGCGCAAAATATAATGTGTACAGATGAAGAAAAAGTAATCACATACTGTAAAAACATTATTAAGGCAGTTGATAAAACACGTGATGTTGCCGCGCAATCTAAATTAAAATCACGTAAGATAAAGGATGCGCTGCAAACGAAGGACAAGCAGACAATGTGGAATGTGTTGCAGGAGTACATACATAAGCATCCGAAATTGTTTACAATGGCTAATGGCGTGCAGCTTAGACGGGTAGATGAAGATTTTTATAGAAATGTATCAGAAAAAGATGTGGCAAGGCAATTGGAAATTGTGATAGGGCTTATATATCTGAATGAAGCAAAGCATTGTGTGGAAAAAGAGACAATAAAGGCGTGTTTTAAGAAGTTATTAAAGCAATCAGGTGTATTTAGTGAGCATGAAATTGAAGTATTGCTATTGTAGGAACTAAAGCGATAGTGAGAATGTTAAGATGATTGATGGAATTATGTATGGAATATCTGTATTTGTTGGAATCGTTGCGGGTATTGGGGTTACTATTGGAGTAGATTGTTTTAGAGCCAAAAAGCAAAATGCTAATGACAAAAAGAATCTTTCATTTGAAATTAGATGTAACTTATCTAAAATAGAGAAGTGGCTTGAGCTGATTATCGAATGAAGAAATTATGTCAATAGTGATAGGATTAACCAATTTAGTGGATATTTTAATTTATCTTCGGCAATATTTACTACGACAAATAAATTGCTGCAAGATGGAAGGATTTATACATTCCTTTCTTATGATAGTATAGAGAAAATTCAGGAGAATGGCACATATCTTTCTGTAGCAGGAGAAAATATGTTAAGTAATCAGATAATGCAGCATAAGCAAGTTGTACTGAATGGTTATATGAATGCAAAACAATCGGCATCAAATGATATAGATTTTTGGGATAAAACATTAAAGAAATGTAAAGAAAATTTCAGAGATATTTTAAAGGAATTAGAATAATCAATTGAGTTGTTTGGGATGCGAAAGGAGAAGGTGTATGATACATCCAGATACAATAAGAGCAGAAGCCAAGAAGAAAGAAAGCGAAAATTTTAAGTTTCGCACTTTCTTAAAATGCCATGCAGATGAGAAAGAGTTAGACTGGCAATTCCTACACTTACATAAAGAACTCTTTGCAGACTATGACTGCAGCAAATGCAGAAACTGTTGCAAGATGTATAAAGGAAGTATTCCAGTGGAAGATATTGACAGGGATGCACAATATTTAGAAATAACGCCTGAACAGTTTATTGATACTTACTTGGAAAAAGAAGATTATGGCATAAACTATCAGACCAAGCATAAACCATGTGATTTTTTGCAGGAAGACGGTAACTGTAAATTGGGCGATTGTAAGCCTGATAGTTGTAAAAAATATCCATATACCGACCAGCCAGAAAGATTATCAAGTTTGCTGAGTATATTGGATACGATAGAAATATGTCCAGTAGCTTTTGAAATATTTGAGAGATTAAAGCAGAAGTATAGATTTAGAACACGCAGATAAATCATTTAATGAATGTCAGAAAATTGTGTGTGGTGAATATATAATGGAGATGGGCAGGATGAATTTAAAAGATATTATTGGTGAGACAACGGATTATGATAAAAAACTTGCATTGGAAGTGAAAAAGCCCAAAAGCTGGTGCAAAAGTGTCAGCG
Organism: Lachnospiraceae bacterium; assembly: GCA_011958945.1. Lineage (GTDB taxonomy): Bacteria > Bacillota > Clostridia > Lachnospirales > Lachnospiraceae > Kineothrix. The sequence goes on from BLLT01000191.1 coordinate 2,205, forward strand.
CTTTTGCAAATGGCGTTGGTGGAACCTTGATTTTTGGTGTCTCGAATGATAATGAAGTAAGAGGGCTCTTGGATGCAGAGAAAGATGCAGAGATTATCAGTGAACAGATAAAGACACGTCTTGATCCGATTCCGGAATTTCATCTTAGTTTTTATAGAACGGAAGATGATAAGACATTAATTTTGCTAAACATTCGGCAGGGGGAGGAAACGCCATATTATTATTTGGCAGATGGTGTAATGGAAGCATATGTCCGTCTGGGGAATGAGAGTGTGAAAGCAGACGCAACAGAATTAAAGCGATTGGTGCTGCGTGGAAAGAATTCATCCTATGATGCGTTGGGTACAACCTACAGTGTATCAGATTATGCGTTCAGCAAATTACGTGAGCGGTATAAAGCATGGACAGGAGAAAGCTTGGAAGATAAAGAGCTGGTGTCATTTGGTTTAGTAGATGATAAGGGAAAACTTACAAATGCCGGAGCATTGCTGGCAGATGATTCGCCTATTAGATGGTCAAGGGTTTTCTGCACAAGATGGAATGGATTGGATAAGGGTGGCGGCATTATGGATGCTTTTGATGATGCAGAATATTCAGGAAGTTTAATCAGTCTTTTGAATGAAGGAGTTGCATTTATCAAAAGAAATATGAAAACAATGTGGAAAAAGACAGCCAATTCGAGGATTGATATGCCGGAATATTGTGAACGGAGTTATTTTGAAGCATTAGTTAATGCATTGGTGCATCGGGATTATTTGGTAAATGGCAGTGAAGTCCATATAGATATGTTTGACGATCGGATGGTGATATACTCGCCCGGAGGAATGCCGGACGGAACCTTGGTACAGGAACGGGTTATAGATGCAATTCCTTCGACAAGGCGCAATCCTGTTTTGGCAGATGTGTTTCAGCGGTTAGGATATATGGAGCGTAAGGGCAGTGGACTGACGAAGATAATAAATGCATACAAGAATGCAAATAATTATGATGAAAGTAAAGCGCCGCAGTTTATCTCATCAAGAGTGGAATTTACAGTTATATTGAAAAATTTGAACTATGGGGAAAACAGAGATAATAAAAGTGAAATAAATGATGTTTCACAAGCAGCTGAACAATATGTCCAACGCACAGAAGAAGTATTTCTGAATGCTTTGCGTAATAATCCGTATATTTCAAGAAAGGAATTGTCAAAGCTGTTAATGATTTCAGAAGATGGCGTGAAATATCAGCTGAAAAAAATGAAAAGTAAAGGATTGATCGAGCATATAGGTGCTTCACGGGGAGGCTATTGGGAAGTAAAATGATTTTGGCTATTGCACTCCAATTACCCCAAAACTACCCCAAAATGACTCCAAAACTACCCCAAAATATCTATGGTGTCTGAAATGGGAAAATTGAAAATGATAAAGGCATACAACAATAGAGATTGAAATGCTTTCGTGATAACACCATGATAACAAAAATTTGAAAAACGTCAGATACAAGGCGCATATCAAAGAAAAAATCACTGAAAAAGCCCTATAAATCAAGTAAAATCACACCGATTTCCCTCACAGAAAACCGTGAGGGTGGTAGAACTGTTGGTTCTGGTAGGGTTGCAACTATCATCGAGTAATTATAGTTTATTCAGTAAAATCAAGGCTTTCGGGGGTTTCTCCGAAAGCCTTTAAGCACGTAGTAGGAATATGGCAGAAACAAGGCAGAAACATGATAGTGAAAATTAGTTTCAAGGACCGCCTGCTCCAGATGCCGTGTGTCCTGGACACATTATAATGGTCTTTCCATTTATCCCTCCGATATTCTCCAGGGGTAGGGGTGTTCATGGCATACAGTTTCCCAGTGATCTCGGCGGCAGTATTGCCGTCAGCTGCCCATTCAAATATCTGCCGGACAATCCCTGCGACATCTTCGTCTGCGGATCTATGTTGTATAGGCGCATAGGCATTTCCTCCCATCATAGTCAATCATGCCCTCGTCGCCATACCGCTGTCTTACTAATTCTTTCGATATAATGGCTGTATAGCGCCCAATATCGCCAGTTTTCACATTTAAGATTCCCGTCAATTTGAAATCATGGGTAGTGCTGTCAGAAAAGGGGTTTTGAAATGTCTGCCCCAATTCATTTGATTAGCCAAAACTATCCAAAAAGGATTCCTGTACTACAATTTCACCTTCCGAAGCTGGTAAATCTCCCGAATAGGGCATGTTTTGGGATGTTAGCATATTTTTCAGTTTATCTTCCAGCCCCGGCAGGTGAACGATCTCGTCCAAAAACTTCTGATCCACCGTGTTCCCGTCCAGTTCCACCGGCAGGACGATGTTCTCATACACATTCAGGATGGGAACAAGGTTATAGTTCTGGAAGATAAAACCGATGTTGCGGCGGAAGATGGAGGCCTGCTTGCTTTCGGAAATGCCCTTGCCAGTGTCGGCTGCTTTGATCTCCACATACATTTCCCACAGCACCACCGAAACAGCGATTTTCCCGCCTGCCGGGGTGTACTTTACCGCATTGTCCGACAGATTAAAGAGAGGTTCGGATGTCCGCTTGCTGTCATGGGAAACGGTCAAATCCTCCGGGCAGTCTGCGGACACGGTGATTTTCTTTTTCTCCGCTGCATACACGATCCCGCTCATGGCCTGTGCCACGGTATCAAAGAGACGTTCCGGTTTCTTATCCAACCGGATTACGCCCGTTTCCAGCCGGGAGGTTTTCACAAGGGCCTGAAAAAGAAAGTCCAGCTTATCCGTCTGGCTGCGGATTGCCCGGATAAAGTCGGTGCGCTCCGCCTCGGCCATATTCATTCGCAGCGGCGTTTGTTTTCCCTTTTATGGGGAACTATAACAGTAACACCATGATTAAATAGTATATGTTCCTATTTTTCAAAAACTACAAAAGCACATTCCTAAGGATGGGCGCAATACCAACTTTCTCGCCTATCAGTTAATATACTTCTCAGTATAAGTTGAAAATCTCCGCCACCTGATAAAATCATGTATTCTGCTGCAAAAAACAGCAGTCACTGATTTGTCATCACCGCAGCCACTGCACCTCCGCCTTCTAAAACCAATGTAGGCATAGCAGTTCCCAGCAAATATTGCCACTTTTCCAACGGTTCGGAGCAAGTACAGTATGGAGAAAACTACTCCAAATAAATCCAAAATCAATCGAATGAAAATGAATCTTTGCAAAAAAACCCCAAGTGACACCATGTATTAATTTATGTAAAATAGGTAGAGGAAGAAGAAACGCCGCTACGACAAATCCCAAAGAAATCCCCCTTAAATCAAAACCATTCACATTATAGTAAAATAAAAATGTTAAAGCTATAAATGGCAGCATACTCAAAGGTCCTAAAAAATTTGCTTGTCAAATATTGATAGTCATATTCTTAATTGTATATCCTTTTTGTTGCACTTCAGAATTGAATTTTTCAAATTCATTTTTACGTTTCAATTCTTTTTCTGTTAATTTTCTTTTATCGTTATCTATAGATAATTCCTCCCAATTTTATACGCTTATTCCATTGCCCGCATTTGTTCAATCAGGGATTGCTTTTTCTGTCTGCGAATTATCCATACAGACAAGATCAGCTCCATTCCGAACAATACCAGAATGAACAGGCCCATTTCCAAAACCGGGAATTGATAAGGCGCTACATTTCCGGCAAAAGCACCTATGCTCATTTTTCTGCAAGCAAAGATGGAAGCGGGAAGCCCAACGATTAGCGTCGCCAATGCTGCAAAGAGCGCATAGCACAATCCCTCGCAGATGTTCATTTTACACAGCTGTTTTTGTGTCAGGCCGATGGAGCGCAGAATACTGTTTTCCCGCTTTCGGGCTATCTGGTTAGAGAGTGTCGTATTGATAAGGTTGATAACGCCAAAGAGGAACACCATCCATGAAAGTACCTCCATACTGCCAAACGCAAGAGTATTTGACATTTTTTCATATTCAATCGCTGTATTGATTTCGTCTAAGGCAATATTACTATGGCTGGCTACAATATTTTTCAATTCAGACTCTACATGGTCCGCTTTTTTCGGATTGCTTACAATGCTCCATGAATAATCAAACGAGGTTATTTCTGGATGCAATTCATGGAATAGTGCTTCCGGTGCAAATTCAAGCGGACCGTCAAGGTGGAGTGCTCCATGTCCAATAGTTGGTATGCTGCCGTTGTCAAACACCCCGGATATAGTAACAGGAAGGGTTGATTTCCCAGAGATAAGTTCAACTGTTTCTCCTGCTCCTATATTATTATTGTTACTTGTATGGGAATCAATTATAATGCTGCGCGCATCCGGTGGCATAGTTCCATCTATCAATGCAGCTTCAACCGCAGAATAGTTTTGTTCAGTCAGTATATCACACATACCACTGCCCTCAATTCCGTTGGCACGATAATTTACATGAAGGCTTTGCCTTTTTGCAATCACATCTGTTACACCATCAATAGACAAAATTTCCTGCTTTAGTTCTTCATTTAGTGGATTTCCCGCCGCCATAACTTCTTGTTCTGTCAACTCAGAAAGCAAATAAATTTTATAGTCACCGTCCGGGAAAAACTGTCTTGCAAGCGCCTCTGGGGAGCGTAGCAAAACGAGGGAGGATACCACAAGCAGAATAATTCCACCTAAGCTTAATGACGCAATAATACTGATTGTCTTTTTTCGGTCACTCTTAAAATTCGTAATTCCCATTGAAACCGGATTGAGCTTGATGTTCTTTTTCCGGCTGCGGATGTTCTTTTGTACCGAGGTGAAACGGACGGCTTCAATCGGGGAAATCCCTGCCGCAATTTTTACCGGCTTACGGATGGAAACAGATACCATAATCCAACTGCTTATGAGCGTCAAAATAACCGTTGCCACATAAGAAATAGCGTTAAAACCTTTGGAAAATAGGAAAAATCCGCCGCATACGCCCTGCACTGTGCCAATCAGAATCCCGATACTGCCGAGTTTGTGTCCCTCCTGTTTTACAATCCGCTTGATTTGTTTTGGCGTCGCGCCAATCGTCCGAAGCTGTCCGTAGCTCTGGATTTTGTCATTGATGGAGATACGGAAGATACTCTGGATCACAATGTAGCCGCCGATTAGGGCAATGGCAGTCACGCCAGCCATCAGTGCAAAATCAAAGGATTTAGAAGCATAGACAAAATACTTGCTATTCATTTTGGGCATAGGAAGCTGATATTCCTCCGCAATCTCCCTGCAATAAGAGGTCATCAGTTCTTCGCCCAACTGCTCGCTGTTTTTGAAATGGACATAGGCACGATACCCAGCCGGGTCAAACCCATTCCATTCGGTCAGGGCAGCTTTAGAGATAATGATAGCACAGGCATTCGCTTCTTTTTCATTTACGCTTTCCATAATGCCGGTAACGACATAATCGCCATGAAAACTCTCTGTATCTAAAGTCACAGTGTCCCCAATTCTGGCATTGTTTCCATAGGTAGAAAGAAAGTATTCGCTTACGACAACTTCATTTGCTTTTTCGGGAATCCGGCCCTCTAACAACTCCATCTGTGCCTTGGTAATCTCCATCATTTGCGCATCACAATACACATAGGACGCATGATAGCCTTGTTCCGAAAACTCCTCACCGAGCACATAGTAGCCGCCTACGCGCCCAAACTCCGGCAGTCCTTTCAGGGTCTCAATGTCGTTTTCCTCCACGCCCAGCCAGACCGCCTCATAAGTATCGACAACCTGATTGTGCTGCATTTGTATCAGAGAAGTAGACACAATTCCCGTAAAGCAGATCAGAAACGCCGCCAGCGAAACGGCGATCACCACCATCAGATTCCGGCGCTTCTCGCTTTGTAAACTTTTCTTTGCCAGCTTTTTTGTAATGGCGCTGGTATCATTCTCAAAAGGCCATGCCATAGCCTGCCACCTCCTTACTCCACAATCTTTCCGTCTTAAATGCGGACAATCCGATCTGCAAGGCGGGCAATGTCGTTGTTGTGGGCAATCATCACGACAGTTTGCCGGAACTCCGCACTGGTGCGCTTGATAAGCCCCAACACCTCGGCGTCAGTCTTGCTGTCAAGGCTGCCAGTCGGCTCGTCGGCCGGCATAATAGCCGGTTTGGCAATCAGGGCATGGGCAATTGCCACACGCTGCTGCTGGCCGCCGGAAAGATTGTTCGGCATATTTTTCAGTTTATCTTCCAC
>BLLT01000192.1 GCA_011958945.1 Lachnospiraceae bacterium
TGAGTACATTTGAAGAATCCGGCCGACTCCTTGAACCACCGGATTTTCAGTTGCAGCATGTTTACCGGGCCTTGGACGTCATTTGTGCGGAAGATGGTTATATCCAGTCTGAACTGTATAAAAATAGTAAATCTATCTCCAAACGAAATGACAAGATCTTGTTTTATGACTGCACCAACTTCTTTTTTGAGATTGAACAGGAGGATGGGCTGAAACAATACGGCCCCTCCAAAGAACACCGCCCTAACCCGATTGTAGAAATGGGGCTGTTCATGGATGGGGACGGTATCCCTCTTGCCTTTTCTATCCATCCTGGAAATAAAAGCGAACAACAGACGCTCATCCCATTGGAAGAACAGATCATAAAAGATTTCCAACATGCAAAGTTTATCGTCTGTACCGATGCGGGGCTGTCTTCTACGGATAACCGAAAATTTAATAATAAAAAAGACCGGTCTTTTATCACAACACAATCTATTAAAAAACTGAAAAAACATTTAAAGGAATGGTGTCTGGATCCAGCCGGCTGGAAGCTTGACGGTTATGAGCAGGATAAAAATGGAAAACCAGCCACATTCAATATCAACCAGTTGGAAGAGCCAGAATTGGCCCGGAAATTCTTGAAGTCTACTTTTTATAAGGAACGGTGGATAAAAAGCGATGGATTGGAACAGAAATTAATCGTAACGTTTTCGCTAAAATACAAATTTTATCAGCAGCGCATCCGTGAAAGGCAGATTGGACGGGCTGAAAAAATGCTGGAAAGCAGTCTTTCTTCTCTCAAGAAACACAGCCGGAATGACTGTAAACGTTTTATCAAAAAGACGGGCGTAACTGCTGACGGCGAGATCGCCGAAAAGGAAGTCTATGAACTTGACCAGAGTGTCATAGAAGATGAGGCAAAGTATGACGGTTTTTATGCGGTGTGCACAAACCTGGAGGACAGACCTCCTGCAATAGCAAAGATCAATCATAACCGCTGGGAAATCGAGGAATGCTTCCGGATCATGAAAACGGATTTTAAATCAAGACCTGCCTATGTCCATACAGACACCCGGATCAAAGCCCATTTCATGACCTGCTTTTTGGCCTTAATCATATTTCGATATTTGGAAAAGAAATTAGAATATAAATATACATGTAAAGAAATACTTGATACAATACGGGATATGAATTTTCTCAAAGCAACAGGAGAAGGATATATCCCAACATATACAAGAACAGAATTAACAGATTGTCTGCACGAAGCATTCGGCTTTCGGACTGATTATCAGATTGTCAGTGAAAAGCAAATGAAAAAATTTTTTCGAGAGACAAAAATGAAAAAAAGTACGCATAAAAAATAAGACGCATAAAATGCCAGAACCCCCAATTTGCAAGGAATTCTGGCATTAATCTTTTCTGCAACTGTCAAAGACAGGGATTATAACACAAAAACCCTCATTTTTCTTTATAATTTGCAATCCTATTTATATAGTATAGAGCAGTCTCGGAAACTCAATAGCGAATAGGCAGGAAAGGGTTGATTTTCAGAAATGAGTGGGATAAGAGATGGATGATTGTTGGACCAGAGCGGTTCGGGGAGTATAAAGAGTAAAAATGAGCATGGCTTTTAAGCCTGTCGGGAAACAGGCCTGAAAGAATTACGGAACATGGTTTAAGCCACTGCCTGTACCTGCTGTTTATAGCAGGCATCCAAATGGATGCAGATTCCAATCATGGTTGTCATGAAAGAATAATGCTCCTTAGTGTGTATGAACATGCGGTGCAGACCGTAATCATTGAGGATGCGGTTGTTGATGCGTTCTGTGGCGGGGCGTTGGTTATAGATCTTCTTATAAGCATCCGTGCCGCGGGGGACATCGGTGTAAAGCCGGATATCCCATTCAGGGCGTGTCTTGACAACCCTTCCGTATTTGGAACCCGTGCAGCTGTTTTTACATTTGGAACAATGCTCCTTCCCATAGGGGCAGCGCCACATGAGGTAACCGCTGGATTTGTCATAACCATTGGGCTTCATACGCAGGTTTTCCTGGCATAAAGGAGTTCCGTCTTTGTCAATGGTGATGGTGTCAGGAATTGTTTTTGGCCGGCCGCATTTGTCGTTCAGGTCGATGAAGGCCCGTATCTGCTTTTTTTTGAGGAGCCTGTAAGTGGGGGAATTGTCCATTGCGGAGTCCAGGCAAATGTTTTCAGGAGAAACAGCCGGCATATGTTTTTCCATTTCATGGAAAGCGACGAGGAAGCTGACGGAATCGTGCCGTTTTGCACTGGTAAAACGCAGGAGCAGGGGGATATCTGTCCTAAGGTCACTGTCATAGCAGGATAACTGGAACAAAGTGTAGCCAAAGTAATATTTTTCCAGGTCGCTGTCCCAGCCCCAGGAAGCATCGGGGTCGGGGAAATGCCGCAGATTATCCGGTGCGCCAACCCTGCGGTGGCCGCGTGGGCAGGCATGGGTATGCACGGCGGTGCCGTCTCCGGAAACCGTAAGGTGTTCCCCTGGTATGAGACCGGATTCCATGGAAGGCAGGACAGCCACATGATATAAGAAGCGCTGTAGCCGCCCCTCAAAGTTAAAAGGGATATCCTTCCCGCCCATGAGCCGTTTTTCGATAGCTCCCGTAATTTTGGGCTTTGCCTCCTGTGCTTTCTGTTTTTTGCCTTTGGGCTTATCCGGCTTTTTGCTGTTCCGGGAAGCCGGAAGCAGTTTGTCCCGCGCATATAAGCCCGTAGGCGGTGCAGTCCAGAGCCTGTCCATGAAGTCAAAGTAGGAACCGAGGGGCGGGAGGGAATCCGGGGCACAGCCGATGAGTGCGGCGAGAACGCGGTCATGTTTGAGTCTGTCTACCCAAAGGGTAAGGGAGAGTTTGGTCAGACCATCTGAATATAGAAGAAAGAAGAGGATAAAAGACCTTAATATTTGCGGCTGGTTCATAGCAGGCCTGCCGGTGTTGGAGTAAAAGGGCAGAAGGAATTCCATGGCCTTATCGGTATCGAAAAGGCGGAGTTTCTGCCAGTGTTCCCAAAGCTCTGTATGGAGCCGGTTCCTTTCAGAGGAATCGAAATGGGCTTTGGATTCGGTGAGAAAGTACTTGTAATCATGCATGGACTGCCAGTACTTGATCATAGTGTGAACCTCCTTGTAGTTATTGCGCTGTGCGTGGGGCGCAGATGCTTCTTAACTACAAGGGGCGCGTTTGGTGACTGGCGTATATGGTCACCAAACGCGCCCGCACAATTTGAGGCATATGTCAATAGATTTTGAAAAAAATATAGAATTTCTCTTCCGGAATATGGAGGCATTATTGTACTTATGGGAAAAAGCCATGTATTATCGATTTTACTGCAGAAGACTGCGAAAACTTCGAAACACAAACTCAAACCCGTATTTCCCCATGCCGGCTCTTTAGAGTTTTAGGTGAGTGTCCGTTTCTCTTATTGGATGTTGGGATATCGCCCTTCTGGTTCTTTTCATAACTGAGGGAAGCATCCAGTTCCGCCGCCATAAGTTCCTGAAGGATGTCTTTGAAGCTGTCCTTCAGCAGGCTGTAGACATTAGCCATGCGGTTCAGGTTGTTATCTGCAATGATATGTCGTATTATTACCGAAAAGAGGTGTTTTTCCAAAGACACAAACTACTTTACACTACCCTCGAAGCACGATTCCCAAATTGAATGCGGTACCTATAATATCCGTGTATCCGAGTTTCGTGCTCCCGCCAGACCATTTCAGATTGTTTACAATGCGCTTTTTGAAAAACTGTTAAACTTACTTATTTCTTTTTTTGTTTCTTAATCTGAAAGAACCGGATAATTCCCAACACCAGACAAACCATTCCTGCCAGATAGCCCACACACAGCCATAAAATCAATACAATCACAAATACTACAATGTTATATGCAAACAGTTCCGTTATCTTATTTACTCCGGCGGTTGCTTTTACTACAGGCCATCCCCACATTAAGCAGATAACGGCAATCATTGCTTCTGCAACAGACGGAGAAATAAAAAGTAAGACAACCATCACTGCCAACATGATTCCACTCCATTTAAACAAATTTTTTAACTTTTCCTCCTGCACTTGCATATCTTCCCCGAATAATCTTTTGTAAATCTTTTCCATCCTGTTTTCCTCCATTTTCACGCTGTCCTATGCGCATCTTAAGTTTCGTTAGTATATTTTTTCCGCTATAAGATATCTACCGTATGCTATTTCAATGATTCCCCATTTTGCCAGCTGTTTAATTTCCACTTGGATTTCTTCTATACCCATCTGTTGATACCCTTCCTGCGTCAGCCATCGGGAAATCACTTTTTCCAGATTTTCATCCGTCACCTCGCGCTGCTTCGTCTCCTGATACAGAGCGACAATCACAGCTGTCTGTTTTTTGTCAAGTTCAATACCTATTTTTTTTATAAACATATATAAAAAGTGGGTAGCCGTCATATAAAAGAGCGCCTCATTATCTATCTGACATACCAGATTGAATATTTCTTCTATACTTTCCCACAGACAGAATCTGATGTTTTTTATGGAAGTAAATCTCCCGGTGCCATCTCTCCTAACTCGTACACCTTTCGTTTTTTCTTCTCCAGATCCGCATTCAGCCAGTTCTAATTCCACTGTGTCGTTAAAAATATCTTTAATCTCACTGCTGCAGTCAGGCAGCTGTATATCATAGACGGCCAATTCCCTTTCTATTTCGTACAGACACCTTTTCTCGTTGAATTCCAGCCATTCCGCCGTATCCGTCCTCTTTTCAAAATTATCTCTCTCCATATTTTTCTCCCCTTTTTAACAATAGCATACAAAGCCCGCCCAGTATTTCCAGTGGGCAAAAGGTTTGTCTGTTCTGTTCATATCCTCTGCTTTTTCTTCCGCTATTTCCCATAATGCAGTGTCTTTCCTGAAATCATCAACCGTCATCCTGCGTAGCTGCTGTTTTGCTTCATATAATGCTCTGCTTACAGGCATTCGTAAAAGATTCCGGTAGAACAAAATCATAAGGATTGCCGTTGCCCCCTCTTCCACCTCCCACAGGGTTGTAATAGAACTGCCCACACCGGCACATCCCATTGCCCACCGCATTCCGTGAGGCATCTCGAGTCCTCTTACGGTTCCCAGACTACTTACGCAGGCGGAAAGAACCACAAGATCGATTCCTGACATATCTGCAAGAAGGAAATCATTCCCTGTGATTACTCCGTTTCCACAATCCTCAACCTCTCTTCCATTTTTCCAGTCCTCATATCCCGCCAATTCCAGGAAAGAATCGGCAGTTAAATTTCGGAACAGATTCTTCTCTGAATAATCCACTTCCCCATGAACAGAAATATGGATTACCTTTTTTTCTGCATTTTCCATGAAGTTCTTCCTGCTTGCCGCCCTTCCCACAAAAGCATTTACGTCAAATAACTCCGCAATCCTTTTGCATTCCTTTTCCGCCTGCGGAAGCGGCGGCAGAGATTGCTGTTTCGGATTCTGAACGTTATATAGGGGTGCTCCCATAATCAGCGCATCGGTATTTTGAACGTCAATATATATATCATCCTTTACATACCGCAGAGAATCCGTCATAATCAGAGGGAGCAGTTCTCCATCTTGGTCTTGGAAAACCAAATCCATCGGGAAAGTCGGAATCATAAAGTCCAATCCCAAATACACCGCCTCCTTTCCCTCCGCTGATGAAATAACCGGTTCCGCAAAATATGCATAAATGTAGTCAAGGGCTTCCGATACTTTCTCTCCGTCATATTCCGGATGACTGATTTCTTCCATAAGCCGATTAGTCACTTCCTCTTCTACTTCCATGTCAATCGAGACAAAATCTATATTTAGAATCTCTGTCTTCGTACCCTCTTTCCCCAAAACAAATACTGCATAACTGAAGATTTCATCCATTTCCTCATCTGTAAATTCGCTCATCATTGGTGCATCATTGCGGAAATTATAGTATGCAAAATATTCTGCACAGACTGCATGTTCTGGAAGTTCAATATCTTCAAACCGAAATGCAGAAATCCATTCCGCACAGGAAACTCTCTGATTGAGTATCGCCATCTGTTCTTCCAGGTTCAGAGTGTACTCCATTTTCTTTTCGGTATAATATTTTTTCTCTTCTCCTCTCATGGCCATGCTGAATTCCAGTTCCGTCAGCTTGCTGCTTGCCTGGCGGTATAGATCCATTCCCTTTCCGGCATCCCCTTCCCTGCACTGATTCAGGAGCGATTGCTTCTCTCTTTCAATAGTTTTGCAGAATATGATTTTTTCCAGCAACAGTTTTATTTCATCTTCTGCGAATATGTCCTTCTCAGGAATCCGGATCACATGGATATACATACTAAGGGTAATCCGAAACTCACGTAGCAATCCCAGTGTGTCTCCGAATCCCATTTTCAAGATCTCTTCTTCCTGCAGATTCAGCAAAAATAGAAGGATCCCTTTTGCCTTCTCATACTGCTTTTTCAGTATCATCAGCTGGGCAAAGTTCATAATAACTACTCTATGTACCCCACATTTTACTTCTTTTATTCCCTCACAAATCTTCTTGTAAATTTCAATAGCCGTGTCTGGCCTTCCATTTTCCCATTCGTAAATGGCCGCACTGTTCCAATATAAAATATCGAGCTCATCCGCGTATCTATCTTTGTATTTTTCTTCCAGCTGCTTCATCACCTGCAAAACTTTGTCTTTGAATATATGGGCGCTAATCTGAGAGGCCAGATAAACCGTATCTGCTCTTCTTCTCAGGATTTCATCATCTTCCAACACCCCAAGGCATTTTTCATAAATGTTCTCTATCTCATATGCCGGCTTACCGCTGTTCCAGGCAAAATTTAATTCATTGCAAATGATTTCTCTTAATTGCTTTTTTAGCGTCTCATTCTTTATATTCAGCATTGACTGCATATCTATATCAATGCTTCTCCCTTCCTTCGCAGCGATCAATCGGAGATTGTTTTTGTACATACAGTAATTTTCATTTTCCGTCCCAAACTTTTCAGCAATCTCTCTAACAGATCTGCTATAAAGATCTGTTGCCGCATCCAGCTGATCATCCACTATCATTTTGACACCAATGTAATAATAGATACTGTAGTATAGTTCCGATCCCATCCTGTCAAATATTTCACACTGCTGTATGCCTGCCTGTGCAAACCTGTACATGCGATCAATATCTCCAAGATACCAGCAATTCAAAGCGGCCTCTAAAAACATATCTCCGTGGAATAACCCCATATCCCTTTCATCAGCATTTACATATTTTGTAATTGCATCCTGCAGCAATTCCATAGCCGCTTTATTTTGTCCCTCTCTTCTCAGACATTTTACTCTCTGCAGCGCTATCTCGCTTTGCATTCCGATATAATACGGACTCTCGATTCCATATCGGATTTCCCATATCCTTTTGAGATTTTCTGCATATTTTTCTGCTGCTTCCATATTAATCCGGGCAAATGCAGAGAAATAACTCTTATGCATTTCATACGCCTGCCGGTCATATTCCTTTCTGCTGCTCTCAGCAAAATATTTTACACACCTCCGAAGCCTTTTTTCATTTCCGGTTAAATATGTTCCACTGTCCGACAAAATGATTTCATAACAGAACCCCATAAAGAAATTTTCATCATCAAACCCCAGTATCTCCTTCAACATACCGTACAAAAGATAGCAGTTCTGTTTTAACTCGTTTCTCTTATAACATGAAAAGAGTTTCTGCTCTATTTGTCCAATTATTTCAGACTGATAAAAAATCTCCCAAAACAGTTCGCCCTGTCTCCGGCTTTCATCCCTGTACCACTTGCATTCTGCAATTCTTTTTTCTTCCTTTGTCATATTTCTATTTTATAAACCTGCCTCTCTTTCATTGCATAAGATTATCACATTCAGAATCCGTTTTTATCTGTATTTCTGTACAGGCTTTCACTCTTCATTTTCATGTTTCTTCCGGTTAATGTGATATTCAAGTATTTCCGCATCCTTTAAAAAACGCAGTCTGTATATTTTCCCATCCCACGTGCTAAGATAAAGTGTTCCCCTTACCGTTTCCGCTTCCGTTAAAAAAGCTAGCCCACATCTTAGGACTTCCGGCTTTCTTTCATCTTTTGTTTCCGCAAGTCCAATAATTGCTCTCTCATATACCTCTATATATGTTTTTAAAAACCTTCCGGATTTGGAACGAAATAAAAGCTCCCCTTTATCACTCAGCTGTTCCTGTGATCTGTAAAATGCAGCCAACCGCCTCACTGCTCTGACCTCTTTTTCAGAATAAGTTTCTTTCTTCTGTATTTCCATGATACCTCCCATTATGTAACGTGTCCCTACATTAGTAAGATGGATACTAGCGTAAGTTTACAAGTTACTAA
>BLLT01000193.1 GCA_011958945.1 Lachnospiraceae bacterium
GCATAATGCTTTGCCTCTGCGGTCTGCCCGGAAGTTAGGGGTGGCTGTAGGTGATAAGAGAAATGAAACTTTTTTGAAGGCTGGTTCGTATTATTATCAGATGACAGCGAAACGACCATTAAAATCATTAATGATAATGGAGGATTTGAAAAATGAGCGTAAATGGAATAGGCCAGAATTATTATCAGAACAATGTATCAGCGAATAAGTACAACAAGAGCAGAACCGGGCAGTTCTATCCGCAGAAACAGGCGGCAGAAGAATCTGTGCCCAAAAGTACAAGGCAGAATGCCAATGTGCAGGATATATACGATTCACTTAAATCAACGAATCCAGTAATGGGGCAGGATGAAAGCACCGTTTCAAATGACAGTGGCCTGACCACATGGTACAAAGGCAAGACATTGGAAGAATGGGTGTTGACAGCACCAAAATATACAGATCCGGCAACGGGTCTTTCATGGTATGTTATAGACGGCAAACAGCCATATATGATAGGGGAAGACGCCGAAAAGTTCTGGGAAATGTGCAAGGAGACGGGGGAGTTTCCGGTGAAAAAATTTGCGGAAATGACAGGAATGATACAGTACCTTGATGATAATACGGTTGCTTACGTGGGTGATAACGGTACCGTAATCAAGTCAAAGGACGGGAAGGAACTGGAGATTGACACTTCATCCATGACGTATGACATGATCATGAATATGTTCAAGAATCTGCCTAAAAGTGGGAATTACTTTGACAGTTCATATTGGCAGAAAAATATCCAGAAGTCTATGTTTTCTGCGGAACAATGAGGCTGGCTGCTTTAACATCTATAATAAGCAGGGAGAAAGGATAGGCGCTTTTGACTATTCCGACATCAAGGTCAGACAGGACAGCGCAACAGGGAAGCAGTTCCTGATCTCGGAGCATGAAACCATGAGTTATGATGCTATGGTATTGGACGGCGAACTGCAAGATGCAGGGCAGGCATCCCCGGTATTCCGGCGGAATGGGGAATAATTATAACAGCTTTTGGAAGAGGTATCATATGAAAAAGAGCACTATTTTATGGATAGCGGCTTCGGCGGTAGTTATGCTGGCGTTTCCGTGGCTTGCGGTTACTTTCGTAAAAGGCGATGCAGGAATGGCGGTATGTTTTCTCCTGTTTTTTGCAGTCAATCCATTATATTCCGTGCTAATCGGAGCATTTTCTGGAAAGGACATTCGGCACTTATGGAGTCTTCCGGTTATTTCGGCTGTGCTGTTCCTCATAGGTACATGGATATTTTTTGACATGGGGGAGACAGCATTTATCCTGTATGCGGCAGCTTATCTTGCCTTGGGGATAGCGGCCATGCTGATTTCCGTGTTTATCAGAAAGAAAACGCAGAAGTAACCTGACAAAGCAGGGCAGGCATCTTCGGCGTTTCGGCAGATTGGGAAACCTTATAACAAGAATGTGAAGGAGTGTAAGATGTTTGATTTTATCATTAAGATGATTGCAGATATCTTTGATGGAATGACCAATGCATATTATGCCTTTTTAAGTGACATAGGTGGCATTCAAAAAGATTTTTTTGGAAGTTACGTAATATTAGAGTTATACCGTATCAGACAGTTGATGGGACATACATAGTTCTAAATAAGATGATTGAAAAAATTAGAGATGAATTTAAGTAGTAACTGTATTATTTCTTTGATATTGATGGACACAAGAATTTAGGGTTGATAAGAGAGTAAGATGGGATAAATGGAAGAAAATTAAGCTGATATGTTTTTTTTGTTGGATTTTATCGAAAGGTGTCATTTGCACATAGGGGTGTCTCCTTCCCCGGCAGATACGGACACCTTTCCATTCCCGGAAAATAGCCGTTTCGTGCCATCGGATAAAAAACAGATAAATTATATGGTATTTAATGCTGTTTTAATGGCAAAACGAGAAAAAAAGTTGCTCCGCCATTTTTAGTGTCAGTAAAACCAATTTCTGCCGACAGCGATTGTGCTAATTCTTTTGCAATGCTAAGACCAAGACCAAAATGTGATTTATCTGTATGTGATTTGTCTGCACAATAAAACCGGTCAAAAATGTGAGGTTTGTCTTTCTCGGAAACCCCAAGACCATGGTCGATAATAGATATAGTTAAATTGTTGCGTGATAGGGCGGCTTTTATTTTGATAGATGCTTCGGTTTTCGAGTGGATGATGGCATTATCCATGAAGATGCTTAAAACCTGGAAAATGCATTCCCGGTCTGTATATAGTTCCGGAAAATGGCTGTCCATGAAGTCTGCATCTAACATTATCCCTTTCTGGTTGCATAGCGGTTCAAAGGCTTCGTAAAGTGTAATCAATAAAGTGTCAAAGTTTACCATTGTTTTATAAATTGTGCGTGTCCCTGCATCTGAGGAAGCCAAAAAAAGCATATCTTTAATTAATTTGGTCATATGCAGAAGTTCCGTGTCTATAACATTTGTGGCTTTTTGGATATCAGGAAGTTCCCTGCTTAAGCCATTTATTTTATCATTATTGGCAAGAATGACTGCAAGCGGCGCTTTTAGTTCATGGGAAGCAGAGGTAATGAAATCTTTCTGGCTTTTCAATACTTTTTCAGTTGGCTTCAAGGCATATTTTAATAAAAAATGGCTGATGGCTGTAACGCATAATAAAGAGACGAGCCATAGCAGAATATAAAGGGGTGACTGTTTTTTTATAAGTTCCAAGGTCGTCTTCTTCTGATGCAGCAGGCACAGATGGAATATAGTTCTGTTCTTGTCGACAATTATGGCCGATATCCCCCAGTATTTATCATGGTAAACACCGGAAAAGGTTAATATTCCGTTTTGTGTTGTAGAGGATGTTTGAATCAAATCTATGGTAGATTCAGAGGTTGACTTTTCTGCAAATTTTTCCAATAAAAGGTTTATGTCTGTTGGAAATAGGGAATTGCCTTGATAAACTATGTTCCCTTGCGTGTCTGTTAACAAGGCAAAAATGGAATACTGATTTTCATAAGGTTTAATAATCGTCTGAGGATTTTTTTCGGGATTTTCTAATTCATAAATCATCAGCATAGAAAGCCGTTGAAAAAAAATACTATCGCTCCGCTGCTTATTATCAATGGAATTAATACACAGTATGCCGATAAGGGCTGTTATGACAAGCATGATGGAACTGATAAAAATGATATATAGTTTTTTGTATAAATTATCCAGCATTTTTAATCTCCAGTCTGTAGCCGGAGCCGTAAATAGTTTTTATTTCACAAATGCTCCCTATTTCCTTTAATCTTTTCCGAAGGAATGAAATATAATTATCCACGTTTCCGGGTACGATATCCGTATCAGTTCCCCATATTTTGTATATCAACTGCTCACGGGGAATAAGGGACTGGGGATGGTTCATAAAGGCAGACAGTACCTCGGACTCTTTCGCAGTTAAAAGCAGGGAATTTTTGCCGCATGACAAGATTCGTTCCGTTTGGTTGAAAGACAGGTCGGAAAAGCAAATGTGCATTTCCTGTTTTATTTCAGCGGGACGCCTGGTCAGCGCCCTGATGCGGGCAAGCAGTTCTGCGATATGAAAAGGTTTTACCAGATAGTCATCTGCGCCATAGTCCAAGCCCTCTATCCTGTCGTTTAGTTCTGACATCCCTGTGACAATAATGACAGGGATTGAGATATCCTTTTGGCGCATTGCCTTTATAATTGTCATTCCGTCAATGATGGGGAGCATACGGTCAATGACTGCAAGATCATAACAGTATTCTACATTTAGCGCGTGGATCATGGCAGTTTCTCCATCATTGCAGCAGTCAACTACATATCCGGCTTTTTGCAGTTCATCCTGTATGGAACTGCAAAGTTCCATATCATCTTCAATCAATAATATTTTCATTATAACAAATCCTCTTTCTATGGTATTACCTCGTACATGGATGGAAAAGTGTTTTCCCGTTTAGTATAGCAGATAATTCTATAAAAATCCTATAAAAATTGGCGTATTAATTTATTCTGGTTACAGGATTTTTTTAGAACTTTGCTGTTAATATGTATTTACAAAAATGTAAAAAGAAAGGAAATCTTGATTATGAAAGAACAAACGATTTTGAAAGGTCTGATTATTGGTGTGTGCGTATTATCTTTAGCCGGATGCGGAACGAAGCAGGCGGAAATACAGGGGGAGAAAGATATGTCTGTAACGGGGCAGTATCAAAATGATATACCTGGCACAGAAGATACATCATTAAATAGGGATGATAAGGATAGTGCTGCTCCTGAAACAAATGATGCGAATGGAAATGGTAATGGCAATACAGAACAACCTATGCCGAATGACAATGGTAATACAGAACAGCCTATGTCGAATAAAGGTACTGCGATAGAGAACCAGAATAATACTACAGCAAATGATATGGGTGAGAGAGTGGATGCAGACAGTCTGTATTCATCAGCAGCTATGACAGGGAGCGTTGTAGAATTTTCGGACGGCAGTTGTACAGTAAGCGCCGCCGTAACAGAAGATGATGGAAAAACTGGCGTAGTTGCTGCACCTGGGTATGAAAGTGATGATACAAATGTAGTAGTGACATATCAGGAGGGCTGTGTGGTTCAGATTGCAACTATCTATACTTCAACTGGCATTGCAGAATTGGAGCAAGCATCTGTAGCTGACATTAAGAAACAGTCAAGTGTTATTATCTATGGAAGTTTTGAGGACACACATCATGTAACGGCTACAAAAATAATCATATGCCATAGAACAGCATGAACAGCAGGAGATGGTGATTTTGAGATTCTATCAGCTTGCTTTCCGGTATTTATGCCGGAAGAAGTCTAAAACATTTATTTTGCTTTTGGTATTACTGTCCATAAACAGCATGATCTTGGGGTCTTACATGATTCTGCACGCCACAGAGGATTCCCGGATTACTATGCAGGAAAAGATGGGAATCAAGGTGGTACTGGAAGTGAAGGGGAGTAGCCATTTTATTACGGAAAATGAAGTCAGGGAAATCCAGGCTATGGATGGAGTGATATCTGTCAACCGCATGGCTGACAGTGCCGCTTATCCCGTTAATTTTAATCCCATTACAAACAGTGATTCCGAGGAAGAAAATAACTGGAAGGTAACAATGTTGTCTTATGATGAGCTGGAACGTGACAGCGCCTTTAGTGATTTAAGATACCGTCTGATGAAGGGGGATATGATTACGGAGGACTCTGGGAAAGGGGCTGTGATCAATTTTGTGCTGGCGGATGCAAACGGTCTTGAAATAGGGGATGAGATAGAAGTAGGGACGGAAACAGGGAGTGCAATCAATGTAAAGATCATAGGTGTTTTTGTTGCGGGAAGCGAGAGAAATCAGATGGATACCCTGCCGGCGGTAAACCGTATTGAAAACCAGATTTTTATTGACAATGAATCCTATGCGGGGCTGTTTGATAATGCTGGTTACCGTAAGATAGCAGTATATATCAAAAATCCGGATCAGATAGATGGTTTAGTACAGGAATTAGAAGATTTTTTAGGCGGCAGAGTGGAAATCACAGCTGCTGATATATTATATCGTCAGTTGGAGGTGCCGCTGAACAGGATAGTCCGTGTGATGAAGCTTATGCTGGTATTCACGTTGGTTGCAGGTGTGACGATTCCTTCATTATTGCTCTGTATGTGGATGCGGTCAAGAAAAAGAGAAATTGCCGTTCTTATCAGTATTGGAAAAAGAAAACCAGATATTTTTATGCAGGTTTTCATGGAAACGGCAGTCATCTTTTGTTTGTCTGTATCTGGTTCCTGTGTAATAGGAAGTGGGATGGCAGGAATTATGAAAAAACTGCTCATGGAAGAAAATACGGCAGTCCTCTTATCAGTTTCCTTACAAGCAAGGGATATTGCAACAATGTTCTTTGCAGGAGGCTGTATAGCAGTTATTGCTGTCTGTATTTCATTATTGCCCATCTTAAGGGCAAATCCAAAAGACATTTTATCAAAAATGGAGGGATAGCAAATGAATGGTTTTAGTTTGGCATGGCGTTCTGTTATTAGAAAACCAGTAAAAAGTGTCCTGCTGTTTGTAACTGTATTTACCATCAGCCTGTTACTATTGTCTGGAATGAGCAGTGGAAAAGCAACTATCCAGATGCAGGATAATACAAGGCAGGCAATCGGAGCAGGGATTCTGCTGGAAGAAAATGAAGCAGACCGGCATCGAAGGATTGATGAATTATCAGGGCAGCTTGATCATAAGGAAGGCAGCGCAGGTGGATACCATCAGGAAAAAATTACAATAAACGGAGTAGAAAGCTGGAGGACATGGACAGATAATTCTTTTGAAACTCTGTTGGTGGAGGATATTGAAAAAATAGCGGGCACAGAAGGGATTGCTGATTACAATATTTCAACAGTTACAACCGCTGCAAGACCAGTTGGTTTTATCCGCATTGAGGACGAGGATGTGGATCAGTATAGCGACCTTGGAGGCGTGTCGCTGGTCGGGAACAAAGATATGTCCATGGATTCCAATTTTCTTTCGGGAAATGCTTTTATCATGGACGGCAGAATGATTAAAGAAGGTGAAAAGGATGTCTGTGTCATTTCGGCAGAGCTTGCAGATAAAAATCAATTAGAAATTGGATGCAAAATAAGATTTGGTAATTGCCGTGATAAAGAGGATGCTATGACTTATGAAGCAGAAGTTGTCGGTATCTATCAGGTGAACCAACCAATAGCCCCTTATATGTTTGGGGATACTTACCGATCTGAAAATATTATTTTTACGGATTTGGATTTCCCTGAAAAGGTGGATGGAAAAGCTGGCGATCCATTATATGAAAAGGCATATTTTAAGATTGCAGATGTGAATGATTATGAATCTGTAAAGAAAAGTGTAATGGAGGCAGATATAGCATGGGAACGGTATGATCTGATTGACAATAACGGAAATATGGATACCCTGTCCGCAAATTTTAATGAAATGGAGAGGTATAGCAGAACTTTAGTTTGGATAATTTCAGGGGCAAGCCTGATTATCTTATTTCTTATTTTTCAGTTTTGGATGAAAAGCCGGAATAGGGAAATTGGAATCATACTGTCAATGGGAACTTCAAAAATTCGGATTTTGGCTCAGATTATGACAGAAGCACTTATGATTGCAGCAGTGGCTGTGTTGCTTTCTTTTTCGGCGGCGCCCAAAGTGTCAGGCCTGACGGCAGATTATCTGGTAGAGCAGCAAATACAGAGTGCGGAAGAACAGGATTTATTGGATGAGGGGAAAGTTGCATTTTCTTACGAAAAATCAGGGCAGAACGTGGTGGGTGTGCAGGCAGAAATTACTTCCGAGATGATAATACAGGATGCCACGGGCATTGCCCTGCTTATTACAATATCTGTATGCGTATCAGGTATTGCCATATTGAAAAGAAATCCCAAAGATATCTTGCAGGATCTATAAACAGTTTATGTGCGTAGATATTTGGAAATAAGTTAAGGAGGATATTTGAAATGATATTAGAAGCAAAAAATGTGGAATATGCATATAAATCCCAAAAGGAAAGGAAAGTTTTAGACAATATTTCTGTCCAGTTTGATGAAAAAAAGTTTTATACCATTATTGGAGCCAGCGGAGCTGGAAAAACCACTCTTTTGTCTTTGCTGGCAGGGCTTGACAGTCCAACGGGAGGAACTGTTCTATATGAAGGGGAAGATATCCTTACGAAAGGGTTAAATTATCACAGAAAGAATCATGTATCCTTAGTTTTTCAGGAATATAATCTGATTGATTATCTTACTACGGAGGAAAATGTAAAATTGGGAGGAACAGATAAGCCGGAAGAACTGCTTTCAAAAGTGAATATTCCACAGGAAGCATGGAAAAGAAATGTGATGAAGCTGTCGGGTGGACAACAGCAGCGTGTGGCGATTGCAAGAGCACTGGCAAGCAATGCAAAAGTCTTATTGGCAGATGAGCCAACCGGGAATCTGGATGAGCAGACGGCAGAGGGAATTATTGAGTTATTAAAGCAGACTGCTCATGAGTTGGGGAAATGTGTAATTGTTGTTACACATAGTAAATATTTGGCAAATGAGGCAGATGAGATCGTGCGGATTGCGAATGGAGTGATTGATGCATAGGATGTGGAAAAATACATAAAAGCTAACCGCCGCCCCTATATCGGAAGAATGACGATATGCCATATTAGGGTGGTAGTATATGCACCTTCCATACAAAAGCGTCAATATCTCTTAACAATTAACGGTAATTGACCGATATACAAAATGACGAAACAAAACGAAAGGAAGAGATATGGCAAAGGAAGAGATTACACCGAGCG
>BLLT01000194.1 GCA_011958945.1 Lachnospiraceae bacterium
GGAGCATTTTATTCCCCTCACGGCGTCCGGTCCGCCATCACCCCTGGCGGTTTTCATTCTATTTCATGGCCCTCATCGCATTGAGGATAGCGATCACAGCCACACCCACATCGGCAAATACCGCCGCCCACATGGAAGCCATTCCCATTGCGGCCAAAAGCAGCACCAGCACTTTTACCCCGATGGCAAATACAATATTCTGCTTTACAATTGCCAGGGTCTTTCTGGAAATCTGTACCGCTTTGGCTATTTTGGAAGGTTCATCCGTCATAATGACCACATCCGCCGCCTCTATGGCGGCATCGGAGCCAATGCCCCCCATGGCGATTCCGATATCCGCCCTGGCCAGTACAGGGGCATCGTTAATTCCGTCGCCCACAAAAATAAGCTTGCCTTTTTCCGATTTCGACGCCAGCATTTCTTCCACCCGGTCAACCTTATCTCCCGGAAGCAGCTCTGCATATACTTCCTGGATTCCAAGTTCCTCCGCTATGCACTCGGCGGTCTTTCTTCTGTCTCCCGTCAGCATGGCTATTCGTTTCATGCCCGCCGCTTTCAATCCGGCCACGGCTGCGGCCGCATCTTCTTTCACCACATCTGCAATCACAATATATCCCAGGTATTCTTTTTCCCTTGCCACATGGACAATGGTGCCGATTTCTTCCGTCTTTGCCGCCTTTATGCCATGGCCTTCCATCAGCCTGCCGTTTCCGGCCAGAATACGGCGTCCGTCCAGCACCGCACATATTCCATGCCCTGCTTCTTCCTCCACATCTTTCAGGCGGGCGCTGTCCACCTCTTTGCCGTAAGCCTGTATCAAAGATTTGGAAATGGGATGGTTGGAAAAACTCTCCGCGTATGCTGCCGTCTCCAACAGCACCGATTTCGGAATCCCCTCCGCAGGCATCAGCTTATTGACTGCAAAAACCCCTTTTGTCAGAGTCCCCGTTTTATCCATAACGATAATTTCTCCGCCCGCTAAAGCTTCCAGGTAGTTGCTTCCCTTAATCAGAACCCCTTCCCTGCTGGCTCCGCCCAGCCCTCCGAAAAAACTCAAAGGTATGCTGATTACAAGGGCGCAGGGACAGGAAATGACAAGAAAGCTAAGGGCCCTGTATATCCAATCAGGCCAGCCCCCTCCCGTTACAAGGGGAGGAATCAGGGCAAGGAGCAGCGCAAGGCCCACCACTACCGGCGTATAATATCTTGCAAATTTTGTAATAAAATGCTCCGCCTCCGATTTTTTGCTGCCCGCATTTTCCACCAAATCCAGAATCTTCGTCACGGTAGATTCCCCGAAATTTTTCGAAACCTTTACCTCCAGCACCCCGGTAAGGTTGACGCAGCCGCTTATGACATTCTCGCCTTCCCCAATATCTCTTGGCAGGCTCTCCCCGGTAAGGGCCATAGTATCCAGGGAGGAAGCCCCTTTTATTACCATGCCGTCCAGCGGAATCCTTTCCCCCGGCTTTATCAGAATCACCTCCCCGATAGACACTTCTTCCGGCCCCACCTCCACCGTTCCCCCGTTCCTGATTACGTTGGCATAATCGGGGCGGATATCCATCAGGCCGGCAATGGATTTCCTGGATTTATTCACCGCATAGGACTGGAAGCATTCCCCTACCTGGTAAAACAGCATAACCGCTACGGCTTCCGCATATTCGCCTACAAGAAACGCCCCTGCTGTGGCAACCGTCATCAGGAAATTCTCATCGAAAATCCGCCCGTGCCCGATGTTTTTTACTGCCTTTTTCACCACATCCCCGCCTATAACAATATAAGCGGCCAGGAAAACGGGCAGAGCCGCGCTGATATCGAAAGAACCTGCAGGAATCGCCGGGGCAAAGCGGGAATATATCACCGCCGCCAGATAAACGGCAGCCCCCATTCCTACCCTCTTTATCCTTTTTTTCAATTTCTTACTCATAATCTCCCTCATTTCTGCGCCTCATTTTATACCGTGCTTATATCTGTACTCCCATTCTTCGCTTTTATATGCGCTCCCATACAGGGTCTTTATCATAGGTTTCCATCTTGGGCCTTATTTTTCTATGACCTCTACATCCGGTTCGAACTTCTTTACCACTTTTTTGATTTCCTTCGTTATCTTATCCGCCTTCTCATCATCCACTTCCACTACCAGCTTACGGGTCAGGAAAGTCACGCTGCTGCTTTGAACCCCTGCCAATTTGCCTACCGCTGCCTCAATTTCCCCTGCACAATGTGCACAATCCAAATCTTCAAGAATATACATCTTTTTCATATTTATACAATTCTCCTTTCGCTATTTTTTACCTCGTATCTGCGCAGCTTTTGTGTCCCGGCATTTCCGGGGCTTTGCGCATGTCAAATTTACGGATGCCGCGCAGACACAAACTTGGGATTGAACAGCCTTATCTCCCTGTGCTGTTCAGTATCTGAGCCCTTTTGGCTATAATCAGTGCAAGAATATTCTTTGCCGCCAGCTGCTCTTTATGCATCAGGCATTGTTTTAACTGGATAAAATTGCGGTCAAATACATCACAGCCCGTCTCCGCTGCCTGCCTTTGCATCCTCTGCAACGTGCCCGCCGCTATCTGCCAGTTTTGTCTATTGATTGCCTGTCCCAGCTTCATGAAATCCAGGCTTTTGCAAAAATCTATCATTTCCATAGGCTGCATCCTTTCTTCTCAGGAAATTATAGCATATGATAAGAAGCTTTTATAGGAAAAGTTTTTAAACTCTAAAAAAAATATTAAAAAGCCAAAAAATATTGCCACAAACAAGAAAGATGTATGGATTATAAATCATACTTTCCACGCATCTTCCTGTTTGTTATTTTTCAAAACCATTCTGCATCCTGTACCGGTACTTCCTGCTCCTGTTTTTCTTCCGGTTCAGATTCTTCCGCCGGCTGCGCTTCTTCTACCGGCTGCGGGTTTTCCACTGCTTCCGGCCCTTCCAATCTCCTTATTATCCACTCCATCGGTAATGACGAGCAGTTAGAGCATATCATAAAGATATTATATGAAATCAGGAATCTTTCCCAGCCAAATACCCCGACGCAAACAGCGGGGCATCAAACTTGAAATCCCTTAAAGGGCGGGGCATTTCGCTTTTATTCATTTGCCTTCAACGATTTACCCTAAATAGTTTACTGCCAAAATAACCGTACCAAGAACCGCCGGTATCACGCCTGCCGCACGGTTTAAAGTGCTTGCGCTGGCCAAGATATCGCTGGCCAAGGCAATCCCCACCTCTTCGTATGCCGGAAGCCCCAGGAATGTAATCAGCATCGGGCTGATGACCGCCGCGCTCATCCCCGCAAACCCTGTACCCAGACCGGCCCCAACCCCCGCAATAAAACATATCAAAAGCTTGTATATAAATATTTCCGGATACCTTCTGCATCCTGAAATTCTCTGGTCCACTGTTCAGTAACTTGCTGTTTTCCAGTTCCGCAAGTTCCACAACTTACTGTTTTCCAGTTGCCACCTCTTTCGGTTTCTGATATCATATATCATAATCATTCATCATAGCCATTTCGGCCGATTCATATAAGCCATGCAAAAAAGCAGAAACGAGGTTACCCATGTTCATAAATGCAAGCACCAGAACCGATATTGCCAGCCGCTACAGCGAATGGCTCATGAACCGGGTGCATGAGGGCTACGTCCTTTCTCGCAGCCCCTATGCCCCCCATAAAGTCTACCGCTACCGGCTGCACCCCGATGTGGTGGACTGTTTCATATTCTGTACCAAAAACCCGGCGCCCATGCTTCCATATATAGAAGAACTCCGCCGAAGGGGCTTTGCTGCCCTTTTTTATGTCACCATTACCAGCTATGGAAAGGACATGGAACCGGGCGTTCCCGATTATCATGAGGTAACGGAGACTTTCCGCAAGCTTTCCATGCTCATTGGGAAGAACAACATCTGTTGGAGATATGACCCCATCCTGCTTACTGAAAAGTACACCATTCCCCACCATTTGACATGTTTTGAAGAAATGGCGAAAGAATTGTCACCTTATACCAATATATGTATTTTCAGTTTCGTAGAAATCTATCAAAAGTTCGCCTCCTCTTTCCCCAGCCTGCGGGCAGTGTCCGAGCCGGACAAGAAGACTCTTTTGACAGGCATGGCAAAAACTGCCGCAAAATACAGCCTCCGTCTGCAAACCTGCGGGGATACCCATGACTATGCACTCTATGGCATCTCCCGTTCCGGCTGCATTTCTGTTCCCATTATGGAAAAAGCCCTTGGCCGAGAACTACAGCCTATCAAACCCCATCCTTCCAGAAAAGGCTGCGGCTGTCTTCCTTCCGGCGATATCGGGGCTTATGATACATGCCCCAACGGCTGCAAATACTGTTATGCAACAAAAGACCATGCCCTTGCAGCCGCAAACTGCCAAAAGCACAGCCCTCTTTCCCCTCTTATCTTTGGAAAAATCCATCCCGAAGATGAAATCGTAGAAGCCAGCCAAAAAAGCTTTCTTCTGCCTTTTGAGCAGCTTCATCTGGATCTTTCCGCTATTTCCCCAGCACTTCCTCCTGCAGCCGGTCAAATTCAGCCATACATTCGTCCACAGTAGCGCCTTCTAAAAGCATCCGCACAATCAAGCAGGTATTCCCCCACTGTTCCACCTTCATCCCTGCATTGGAACCCAGTACATATACATTCTCTTCTATCTTGTCATTGAGCGGTTTCAATGCCGGAATACAGTCCACTTCCACATTTTCCGAGGGCGAAATCACTTTATTCGTTTCCGAATATATCCGAAGCGCTTCATCAGAAAGTATGATATCCATAACGGCTTTCGTGTCTTCTAAATGCTCCGCATCCACGTTAATACCATAACCTGTCATTGATACTACAGGCATAGGCCCAAGGTGGCTCGGGAAACCGATTACCTGCAATTCGAAATCTGTTTTCCCATAAGCGGTCTCCGCATTAGCAGCACTCCAATATGCCATTACTATCGGCGTCTTCTGCGCAAGAAAGTCCGGCCCTTCCCCTTCCACCGCTTCATACGTATAAGCTGTTTTTGCATCAATATATCCTTTATCTATCAATTCCTGTAAAAACTCAAACCCCGGCCGCATGTAATCGCTGTATTTACTTTCCCCGCTGTTAAGCGCAGCTATTTCGGCTTCCGTATTTCCCCCATTATACAAATCCGCATACGCCTGCGCAAAGACGAAGTTCTCCAGCCACCAGCGGTTTGCCCCGATAGGGGTTTCGATTCCATTTTCCTTAAATACCCTGCAGCATTCCAACAAATCCTCAGGTGTTTCCGGCAGTTTAAGATGATACTGGTCGAACATATCCTTATTGACAAAAAGCCCGTAAGCCACTACTTCCTGCGGGATCGCTACCAGCTTCCCATTCACAGTATTGGCGATTTTAACTACTTCCCTGAGATTTTTTACGCATTCCAGCTGCGACATGTCAAACAGCTTTCCTTCCTCGCCAAGTATCTGTATAGTGTCCGGATTCAGCAGATATAAATCATCCATATTATTGCGCATCCGATTCAATGACACATCGTCATATGTTTTTTCCTGATAATTTTCTGCCGTATATGTTCTATACTCTACAGTCAGCCCCAGTTCTTCCTCCGCCATGCCTACGGTCAAATCAAATGCTGTCCTTGAAATGTTTTCGGCATCCGGGTCTGATTTCTCCATAGGGCCAAACAGATTGACCACCCTTTCCTTCCCCTCTTCGCTAATTATCACCCTATTTTCCCATGCATCTTTTCTGCCGCAGGCTGCTATAAACAAGATACCCACCCCGGCCAAAAAGGCCAATAATGATTTCCTCATACTCCCATTCCCCACTATACTTCATCCCTTTCTCTGTATCCATTGATACAATGTCTTCTTTAACAATTTCATATCAATCGGTTTTGCCACATGAGCATTCATTCCCGCATTCAAAGCTTCTTTTACATCTTCTGCAAATGCATTTGCCGTCATTGCAATAATTGGAATTTGAACTGCGTCATCCCTCTTTAACGCACGTATTGCCCTTGTCGCTTCATAGCCGTTCATCACTGGCATTTGAACATCCATTAAAATTGCATCGAACTTTCCTTCCTCTGAATCTGCAAAGCGTTCTGCTGCTATTTTTCCGTTTTCCACAATCTCGCAGCTAACCCCTTCGATGTTTAAAAGTTCGGACAGAATCTCCGCATTGATTTCATTATCCTCAGCAGCGAGGAGATGAAGCCCTTCCAGACTAATCTCTTCCATATCCTCTGCTGCCTCGTCTTCTTTTTTCTTTTCATCCTGCTCGTCCAGTATACGCAATTCCAGTTCTACCCGGAAGAGGCTTCCTTTATCCACCTGGCTGGAAACCGTTATTGTTCCGCCCATTAACTCGACAATATTTTTTGTGATGGCCATCCCCAGCCCGGTACCCTGTACTTTATTCGTTGTGCTGTTCTCCGCCCTTGTAAAAGCTTCAAAGATGGTCTTTAAATATTCCTCTGTCATCCCATATCCGTTGTCCTCCACTTCAATCCGGATATGCTCAAATTGGCTGGAATGCTGCTCCAGCCCTATAATACGGAACCAAATATTCCCTCCCTTTGGCGTATACTTCACCGCATTGGAAAGAAGGTTAATCAAAACCTGATTAAGCCTCGTTTCATCCCCTTCCAGATATTCATGCTTGATTCCGGTTACAGATGTATGGAGATTCTGCTCTTTCTCATTTGCCATCGGCCGTATGATTGTATCCACCGAAGTCACCAGATCGCCTATGGTAAACTCTCCGATCGTCAGTACCACTTTCCCGCTCTCAATTTTGGATACATCCAGAATATCGTTAATCAGGCTTAATAAATGCTGGCCGGAAGCCATAATTTTCTTCGTGTACTCCCTTACTTTGAAAGGCTTTTCCGCATCCTTTTCTAACAGAGCAGCGAATCCAAGGATAGCGTTCATGGGCGTCCTGATATCATGGGACATGTTGGAAAGGAACATCGTCTTGGAATTGCTCGCCACCTGGGCCGCCTGCAGTGCCTCAGCCAGCTGCCTGTTGTGCATTTCCCTTTCCTTTTCCCGTTCTTTCCTAATCCTAATCTGCTGTCTTTGGTTAAGATAATAGAGCAGGCAGCACAGAAAGAACGCCACAAACATTATAAGTATTACAAAAAGAATATTTTGGTTTACAGCCCTCCCTTCCTGCTGGATGGCCTCAATCGGCACATAACCGATCAAATAAACTGCCCCTCCGTTCACCGCCCACATGTAAATCAGCGAATGCTGCCCCCGGATATCATGATAAAACATAATATTTTTTCCTTGGGCAATACATTCCGAAACCTCATCTTGGAGTTCCTTTTCTAAAATACGGTTCGCACGGTAAAAATCTTCCAAATTCAAATGCCCTGCATTCCGTTCCCCCATTCCTTTGGGCTTTAAAACCAGCCTTTCGCTCTTGGCATCCATTATATAAAGCATTGCGCTTCCATTATAGAATCCCTTTGGCAGCGCTTCATCAAACGAATCATAGATATACTCCACATAAAGAGTTGCAATTTGCTTCCCCTCTTTTTCCACAGGACATTTCATCGTATATGCCCATGTTCCCATATCGTTCAAATAAGATTGTGAAATCGGCAGCCCTCCTACTGTTTTCCCGGCAGAAAAATCCAGTCCCTCTTCCGAAAATGTTTCCTTCGTGTTGGAAATCCCCTCCGACTTCCCTTCCAAAATCACTGAAACTTTCACCATCGTCTCATTTTTATTATAAGCGGAAACAAATTCTTCCAGTTCATCCAGCGTTGCAATTTCCTGTGCAATTAATTTCTGGAACTCTGATTCCTTCACTAAAATAGCTTCTATCGTTCCCTTAATCAGAACCAGGCTTTCATTTAAATTATGAATTGCTGAAGATGACATCTCTTCGGTTATTTTCCGCGATATAGCAAATACCAGCATACCCAATATAAAAAAAACAACTATAATAGAAAACAGTAACGGCGGTACTTCTTTATTAATCCTGTTTTTAATCTGCTTTCTCTTCACGACAACCTCCCTGTCACAGCTTCGCTGCGACTCAAAATCCCCGGAAATTTGATAGTCCGCTGGCTGCGGCGGGCATCTCCCCTTCTTTGAAGGGCGGTTATATACTTGCCCATCGGCCAAATTCATTATCTTTGTACTTTCATAAAAATATTATACTCTCACTCCCTTTTTTCTGTCAATCACATTCCCTTTTTAACAATAAACCGGAAATACAGAATAGTTACTGTTCACTCCGTTCCAGCAAC
>BLLT01000195.1 GCA_011958945.1 Lachnospiraceae bacterium
ATTGCTGTTTCATATACATCGAAGAACCCCAACTCTTTTAATGCCGTCTTAATCATATCCGGTGTCACATTTTTCCCAAACTGGCCAACGAAGGCCGGCGCCACCTGGGCGATAATTTTCCGCCCCGACTGCATGGCGCGGATCAGCTGGAAAATCTGGGATTTATCCGCAATAGCGCCGAAAGGGCAGTTCACCATACATTGTCCGCAGGAAACACACAAATTGGTATCTATGACCGCCCTGCCTTTTTCGTCATTTTTAATGGCGTTTACCCCGCAGGCGGAAAGGCACGGCCTCACCTGATGGGAAATGGCATCGTAAGGGCAAATGGTTTTGCATTTCCCGCACTTAATGCATTTTTCCTGGTCAATGATGGATTTGCCGTCCTTCATGGAGATAGCCCCCCTCGGACACACTTCCCGGCACGGATGAGCCACACAGCCCATGCATCTGTCCGTCACTTCATAGCGGTTCTCCGGACATGCATTGCATGCGGACGGAATCACCTGCATTAAGGGAGGTTCATAATACTTTTCATCAATATTGCTTTCCGCCAGCCCCTGCGTCACATGCACCGGTGCATTTTCCGGCCTTAGGGAAAGCCCCATGGCAAGGCGGATGCGCTCCCTGATAATGGCCCGCTCCCTGTAAATATTGCCGTACTGGGATTCATCATAATCTACTATCTTATAAGGCAATGCTTCCACATCGTTGATTAAATCTTCCGAAGAATAAGCAAGATTAGCGACTTCCTTGAATATACGCCTGCGTACTTTCCGGACTTCTGTATCAATACCTCTCATTGCTCAAATGCTCCTTTCTCCATCCCACAAAGTTATCTGTTTCGCAATTACCTATTCCACAAAATGGACAAAAGCGAGATTGTTAATTATTTATCAGAATTCTTTTCTACTATTCTTACATAAAAAAGGCAAGAAATCAAGGGATTTCGGCAGCCGAATCCCAAATTTATAAAAAGAGGCTTCCCAATTGAAAAACAATAACCGAAACCGTCCATGCAAATATCAGCTGGAAAACAATCATCCCTAAAGTAAATTTCCATGAATTACTTTCCTTTTTTATTGTCGCCACTGTAGCAATGCAAGGCACATACAACAGACAGAAAATCATAAGGGAAAAGGCATTTAACGGCCCAAAGCCCGGGTTTATGCTTTGGATATTCTGGACAATGGCCAGCATCCCGGCCTGGGAATTGGCATTTGCCACTCCAAACAAAACCGCAAAGCTGGAAACTACCACTTCCTTTGCCGAAATACCGGAAATAAGCGCTACTACAATTTGCCACATATCAAGTCCTGCCGGGGCAAGTACCGGCAAAAGAAAACGTCCGATGGCAGCCCCAAAGCTATCCGAAGGATTCTCCACCATGCCGCCTATACCGAAATTCAGCACAAACCAAATAATGATGGAAGCTATAAAAATAGTTGTCCCTGCCTTTGACAAATAATCTTTCAGCTTATTCCATACATAAATCCGGATAGTCCTAAGATTTGGCCTTTTATATTCCGGCAGTTCAATGAGAAGGGAAGTATGTTCCCCCTCCTTTTTGGCCCTATGGATTACCTTCGCTACCAGAATAGCTATGGCCATACCTATGACATACATGGAAAACGCCACCGCCGCCGCACATTCCGGAAAAAACATATCGGAAAACAAAACATAAATAGGCAGCCTGGCCGAACAGGACATAAAAGGCGTGACAATCATTGTTTTTCTTCTGTCATGTTCCGTTTCCAACGCACGTGTTGCCATAATAGCCGGCACTGTACAGCCAAAACCTAAAATCATGGGAAGGAAAGCTTTTCCTGACAGCCCTACTTTTCCCATAATATTATCCATCACATATGCCACCCTGGACATATAGCCGCTGTCTTCCAAAACAGCCAATGCCAGAAATAATATAAAAATATTCGGAATAAAGGTAAGAATCCCCCCTACCCCGGAAATAATGCCATCCACAATCAACGACTGCAGCCATT
Organism: Lachnospiraceae bacterium; assembly: GCA_011958945.1. GTDB lineage: Bacteria > Bacillota > Clostridia > Lachnospirales > Lachnospiraceae > Kineothrix. The sequence goes on from BLLT01000195.1 coordinate 2,001, forward strand.
CCGCCACATGAATCGAAAGCAGAAAACCTGAAACCCCTGCCGATATAGCGTCCAGCCCAACTTCAAAATAGCCTTTTAAAAAATCTCCAACTGCAAATGTAAGGATAAAAACCAATCCCATAATCAACAGAAACATAGGAACTCCCCATACAGGATGAGTGAGCAGCTCGTCTATCTTATCCGTACGTTCCTTCTTTTTCGCTTTATGGAACAAAGTTTCATTTACAATATTCTCTATATATGCATACTTTGTCTGAATAATCTCCTTTTCGTAACTTCGGTCCACCACATTGGTGACCGAAATGGGATGTTCCTCCCGGACTTCTTCATCGTCCTCCAAAAGCTTAATGGCATGCCATCTCACCGAAGAATGGGTCGGATAATGTGCCTGCATCATCACTTCCAGCTTGGCCAGCTTGTCTTCAATTATTTCCCCATAATCCAGTACACAGCCTTTGGAACCTTCTTCATAGTGATGCACCACCGCATGGAGCAAAATATCCAGGCCGGTTCTTTTTGCCGCAGAGACAGGAACCACCGGGATATCCCCAAGCAGTTCCGGCAGGCGGTGCAAGTCGATTTCCATCCCCCGCTCCTGCACAATGTCCATCATATTCAGGGCAAGTACCATTGGCTTGCCCAACTCTAACAGCTGCATGGTCAAGTATAGATTCCGCTCTAAGGAAGAGGCATCCACAATATTGACGATTACCTCTATATCATCATCCATCACACACTGCCTGGTCACCTTTTCTTCAATCGTGTAGCTGGTCAGGGAATAAATCCCCGGCGTATCCACCAAAGTCAAATGGAAGCCTTCATATGCTGCTTCCCCTTCCATCCGTTCCACCGTCACTCCGGGCCAGTTGGCCACCTTTAGCTTAGAACCGGTAATAGCATTAAATAAGGTCGTTTTCCCGCAGTTCGGATTCCCAACAAACGCTACATGAACCGTTTTATCCTTGTCTATCATTTCCCTGTCAACCATTGTGCCGCTCCTCCTTTATCTCGATGCCGGAGGATATATGCTTCCCCAACGCCAATCTGGTTCCCCTCACCTGTATTATCAATGCCCCGCCCTTTTTGCGGTTTAAAATCTTTACCTTTGTTCCGTCATTTAGTCCCAGTGCCTGAAGCCTTCTCGTAATGGGTTCTTCCACATAAACCCCATCCACTTCGTACACACCGCCTTTTTCTCCGTCATAAAGTGTCATTTTTACCTCATTTCTCCGCTGCATTTATATTTTAATTCCATTAAAGTTAATCGGCTTTGCCGAGACTTTCTACTTTTTGCCAATAGGAAAAACTGGCTGCTGCTATCTCAATACAGATAAATTATAGAATTTGATATATGGAATGTCAATATGGCAGGAGGATAAGCAGCTATTTATTATGATTGATTTGACGAAAATATGAAAATACAAACACATCTAAAAAAGGCTATCATATATTATATTAGAAATATTCAGAATCTATGAAAGGAGAATTATGCAGGATTATAATTTCAACGAATATTTTGACCGTTTCCCGCTGGCTATGGCCTATGTTCCCTGGCAGCATCTTACGCAGATATATGAAGATCTGGATAAGGCCTATTGTACCGGCACTATCTTTCCCGAACTGACCAAACCATTTACAGGAAGGAGATGTGTGCAATGAGTTATAAAATGAATACGGAACAGGAAAATATGCTCCGCAACATTGGAATTGTAGATTTCGTAACAATCGAAATGACGGAATACCTGGACACCCACCCGTTCGACCGGGAAGCTATGGAATACTTTAATCACTATATGCGCATGAAAAACCAGATGATGCACGATTATGCCGTAAAATTTGGCCCACTCTCCCTTTCTGTCGCGGATACCTGCGGCAAAGAATGGAAATGGGCGCTGCAGCCGATGCCCTGGGAAGGAGGATGTTAAGATATGTGGAATTATGAAAAAAGATTACAGTTTCCAGTAAAAATCACACAGCCCAACGCGAAACTTGCCCAGGTGATTATCAGCCAATTCGGCGGGCCGGATGGCGAACTGGCCGCTTCCATGCGTTATTTATCGCAACGCTATACAATGCCCTATAATGAGGTGGCTGGGCTGTTAACGGATATAGGTAGAGAAGCCCCTGAAATGTTCCATCTCAGGGGCTTGCGCTTTTTTTAGCGGTTTACCCTGCGGACAGTTTACGCTTTTTGCAACCGTATAGCTCCATTTAAGGGGGAGCAGGTTCAAATACACATCAATATGGTCTTTGTCATTCACAACCATTTTATCTAAGATTTCTTTGTAAAAATCATCTTCATATTCTACACCATTTATAAGTTCATTCATCGCTTCTGTAATTTCAGCAACAAGTTCTTGCTGTTTTTCAATCCTCTCCCTTTGTTTGTCTATACTATCTATAACGGATTGCAGTTCGGAAATCTCATTCTCACATTTTGCCCTTGCTGCTGAAAATTCATCTCCGGTAATATCACCAGATGTATAAAGGTCAATAAGGTTTGTGCGTTTTTGCTCAATGGCGTTTATCTGTGATTTTAGTTTCTCACTGTCTGTACCTGCAGTATCCATTGCGATAATAGACTTTATAATAGCAAGCAAATTGTCAGTGATTTTCTCCTTATTATACTTTAAGCTGCTCGTGACAAGGTACATGATGTGGGTCGCATCTTCGTTTCGTATGCTAAGCCCACTGCATCCAACATGATTCCCTGCTTTATCCACATGAGGGCTTCCATGTCTTGCAGCTTCAAGACACCGCCACGCCTTATAGCAGCTTCCATTTTTTCGGGTTTTATATCTCGCCACATAACTTGAACCGCAGCATCCGCATTTGATTTTCCCAGAAAACGGATAACGGTTGCTGTGTTTAGCTTTGCCCTCCTGTGAAAGCGATTTTTCATCCAAAATGCGGTTTGCCTTATCGAAAAGTTCACGGGAGATAATCGGCTCATGATGGTCTTTGATAATCACAAATTCCTCTTGCCCAAGGTTTACTTTCTTTTCATGGGATAGAAAGTCTGGCGTATAAGTTTTTTTCTGAACTAAATCGCCGCAGTATTTTTCATTGCGGATAACACGGAGAATGACTGTGTTCTGCCATTCTTTTACCCGCATGGGCTTAATTCCCTCCTCCCGAAGTTCACGGGCAATCACATGAGTTCCTTTCCCCTCATTTACAAACTTGTGGAAGATAAGACGGACAGCTTTCGCCCCATCCTCGTTAATATACATTTTGCCGTCTTTCACATCGTAACCAAGCATACTCCGCCCGAAAACAACTCCCTGCTCCATCTGGCGTTTCTGCCCCCATTTTACACGCTCGGAAGTCTTACGGCTTTCCTCCTGTGCAATTGAGGACATAATGGCAAGGCGAAGCTCCGCATCGCCGTCTAAAGTGTTAATGTTATCATTCATAAAGATAACACCCACGCCATGCTTCTTGAGGTCACGGGTATAGAATATACTATCAAGGGTATTCCTCGCAAAACGGGATATTTCTTTTGTTACAATCAAATCAAAATCACCGTTCTTTGCACACGCAATCATGCGGTTAAATTCTTTTCTTTTTTTCGTATTCGTACCAGAGATGCCTTCATCTGCGAACACTTCATAAAGCTCCCAATCGGGATTACGCTCTATATACTGTCTGAAATAACGCTGCTGGCTTTCAAATGAATTTGCCTGGTCTTCGTTGTCCGTAGATACACGACAATATGCGGCAACCTTTCTCTTTGTGTGTTGTATCTTCCTTTCTTGGTTTAGGGTTTCGTATTTATCTATTGACATAAGAATATCTCCTTCCCCGACAATCCCTTGCCGTATTTTCAGTATAATTAATTGAAAATGGTATGTCGAATGTGCAAATCTATCTTTCTCACACTTGACTATGTAAAAACGTCAAGCGGTTATGCCTGACGTTGCTTTTTTTTAATTTAGACGATATTGTTTTTCAAGCTCAAGCAAACAGCGTTCCCGCTGTGATGCGGTCAACAAATTCCTTTTTTCTAATGATAAAAGGATTGACCTTTGAAAATTCATAAGAAATGCTGCGTGTTCCTGCTCATTCAATTCTGGAACAGGCTCGCCAACATACTTAAATTCTCTATGCTTCAACAGGCAACACCTCCCTCATCCTCAATGTATGAGCGAATGATTGTACCATATAACGAGGGGGCTAATCCTTTTTTTGAATGCTGTCATCATGCAGCGGACAGCATTCATGGGCAGGCAAAGAAGCCAAGAGCCTGCCCTTCTTCATCGGGCAATGCGAATTTTTTGAAAATCCAGATTGATGGGCGGAGAACGGCATCCAATCCCAGAAACCGCCTTACGACGTGTTGCAAAAAAAAACGACAAAAGAAAAACCGCAAAGGCTGTCACGCCTCACGGTTTATAGATTTTCCCTTACCTCTGCACTATTTACAAAATGTGCTTTTGACCTATATTTTCTTCTCTATATTTATCACTTTCTGCGTCCACTCACGGTAAAACGCTTCTTCATGTGACACCAATAGCACTGTTCCCTCAAATTCCTCCAGTGCGGTTTTCAACGATTCTTTCGCAAACGCATCAAGGTGGTTTGTGGGCTCGTCCATGATAAGGAAATTGCACGGCTTCATCATGAGCAGGCACATTTTAACCTTTGCCTGTTCCCCTCCGCTCAAAGTTCCGATTTCCTGCATGGCATGTTGGCTTGAGATGCCGCAGCCTGCAAGACGCTTTCTCACGTCTTTTATCGTAAGCGACGGGTAAGCATCGGAAACAATCTGAATAGGCGTTTTTTCTATATCCGCCCATGCCAACTCCTGCTCAAAATACCCAATCTTGACCTGCTCCGAAAAACGGAAACTCCCGCTTAATGAGGGTATTTGACTGATAAGCGTTTTTAGCAGGGTGGATTTGCCGATACCGTTAAACCCCGTCATAACAATTTTTTCTCCCCCGTTTACGGAAAAGCTGATGTCTGACAAAACAGGATAGTGGTAGCCAACATCCAGATGCTTTACTTTTAGATGCTCTGTCGTAGTCAGAGGGAGAGCCGCAAACCGAAAATGCGGCTTGATTTCTTTCTGTTCCAGAGCTTCCATCTTATCCATTCGGTCAAGCTGTTTCTGCCTGCCGCGAGCCATTTTTGACTTTCTCCCTGCAATATTCCTGCGGATAAATTCTTCCGTCTTTTTGATTGTTTTCTGCTGTGCGGCATACTGTCTGATATAATCCTCACGGAGCAGTGCCTTTTTTCTCGTGAACTCTGAATAAGCGCCAAAATATTTTGTGATTTTCTCGTTGTCAATGTCGCATATCCTCGTGGATATTTTCTCTAAAAAGTCATAGTCATGCGATACTACCAGAAAAGCGTTTGGCAGGCTGGAAAGATATTCGGCAAGCCATGCAACGTGTTCTTTGTCCAAAAAGTTTGTCGGCTCGTCCAAAAGCAAAATATCTGGCTTTTCAAGCAGCAGCTTCGCCAGTATGACCTTTGCCCTCTGCCCGCCGCTCATCTGCTCAATCGGTCTGTCTAACCCAATTGCCGTTAAGCCCAGACCTGTTGCTACCTGTTCTATCTTTGTGTCAATCAAATAAAACTCCTTGCGCTCCAATTCTTCCTGATACCTTGCCGCCGTGCTTAGCTTCGCCATATCCCCATCCGCAGACTGGCAGTACAGCTCATTCATCCTGTTTTCTATCTCATACAGCCCAGAAAATGCGGATTGCAGGAACTCCCTCATCGCCACGCTTTTTTCAATTTGGGCGTACTGGTCGAGATACCCTATTTTTATGTTCGGCTGCCATACTATCCTGCCAGAGTCTGGGATAAGCTGCTCCGTGCAAATCTTTATGAACGTGCTTTTTCCTGCCCCGTTCTGACCGACAATCCCGATATGCTCCCCTTTGTTCAACGTAAAATCTGCGTTTTTAAACAGATAATTTTCTCCAAAAGAATGTGTCAATCCCGTAACTTCTAATAAACTCATAATCATTTTCCTCTCTTTTTCCTGTCTAATTTTTCAAACTGGGCAAAAAAATAGCAGAAGTCAGATACTCTTGGTATCATGCCTTCTGCTATATCCGTTCCATCGCAAACCGCTTGCAGGAAACAGCCCATATACAACAAAAGGCTACGGACAAAACACTGTCCATAGCCTGCTGCACACAAATTTGTACGGGAAAAGAAACAATATATGAAAAGGACATAAAATCCCCCTCATGTAC
>BLLT01000196.1 GCA_011958945.1 Lachnospiraceae bacterium
GCGCAGCATCCACAAACTTGACATGCGTAAAGCCCCGGGAATGCCGGGTCACAAGAGTTACGCAGAAATGGAGGAAAAAATGGCAAATCATAATATTTTATTGGTGTGTGGTTCCGGCGCCAGCAGCGGTTTCATGGCGGCGAATATCCGTAAAGCGGCTTCTGCCAGAGGATTGGAATGGAAGGTGACAGCCAGAAGTGAATCTGAGATTTTAAATTATGTAGAGGACATTGACTGCCTGATGGTGGGCCCGCACCTGGAGTCCAACCTTGGAGCCATTGAGGAAGACTGTGAAGGCTATGATATTAAAGTATCCCTTTTGACAAAGGAAGCTTATTCCAAATTGAACGGGGAACTGGCGGTAGATCAGATTCTGGAAATGTTCGGTGAAAAATAAAAATAAATATAAAGAAAAAAAATAAGCTCAGGAAAACATTCTCATGACGTTTTGTGCCTGGGCGGAGCGAAAGGAATGGATATACTCATGAATGCAGACGCTGCCCTTTATCTTTTTGGGCTCTATCTTCTGCTGCCTGGCAATTATTGAAGATTTTGTCACATTGCCGTTTTCCTTCTGGACGCCGTTTGGCTGGACGATGAGCAAAATCTCCCTGCTGGTTGCATTTTTGATACCGTTTAATTATTGTGAGAAAAAGCGTTACAGGAAACAGCGCCTGATTGCTGGTTTGACAGGCATGCTGCTGTTTATGATGGTGGTAACCCCCGAATTTATCGCTGACGGTACGGTAGGCTTTGGCCATGATTCTTTAGGGGCAGGCGGTATGTTTGTGACAATCCTGACAGGCATTGTGACTAGCGTGATTTTCGGTGCTTTTGCAAAATTCACTTTCTTTAAAGACGATTCGGCCGTTCCGGATTTCGTACGTCAATGGTTTGACGCATTGCTTCCCATTGGACTCACTATCGTAATTGGCTGGGTAATCGTTCTGATTTTGAATGTGGATATTTATAAGATTATTGTAAATCTTTTTATGCCGCTGCAAAATGGTTTGAATACATTGCCGGGATTTACATTCTTTATGTTTTTCACCTGCTTTATTTATTCCATGGGCATTTCCAGCTGGGTACTGACCCCCATCGGGCAGCCGGTAAGGCTGGCCTCCATTACAACAAACCTGGGACTGGTAGCAGCCGGAACAGCAACGGCTTCCAATCTGCTGATTTATACGGAAGGGCTTGTATACTGTACTTATATGTGGGTTGGCGGTATCGGCTGTACACTTCCTTTGGTTATTATGCTGATGCGTTCCAAATCGAAAGAACTTAGTTCCCTTGGAAAAGCCTGCCTTGTTCCCGGAATTTTCAATATTAATGAACCGGTTATTTTCGGATGTATCGCATGGAATCCGTACTTGATGGTGCCGATGTGGCTGCAGGGTATTATCATCCCAATCCTGACCTATGTTTTCACAAAATTTATTGCTCTGGCTCCGCTTCCTCATGTACAGTTTGAACTTTGGTATGCGCCTTATCCCATAGGAACGATTATGAACATAATGAGCCAGGGTGCCGGGGCGCTGATAAGGGCTTTGATATTCCTTGTAATTTCCGTTATTGTATCTTCTGCCATCTGGTATCCGTTCTTTAAAGCCTATGAAACGAAACGGGTGCAGGAGGAGCAGGAAAAAATAGCGGCAAAATAAAATCGGAAAAAGGGAATGAAAAAGGTATCTGAAAATAATTTCGGAAATGGGGTGTGATTTTTGAACGAACAAATTGTTGAAAATGCAATGAACATTATAATGCATGCAGGAGATGCCCGTGTATTCTGTAAAAAGGCGTTGGACCTTCTGGCGGAAGGTAAACCTGCGGAAGCGGAAGAAGAAATGAAAGGGGCCGATAAAGAAATTGCGGAGGCCCATCATATCCAGACAGACTGTATTCAGGGCGCTATTGGAGGAGAGGAGTTTGAATATAACGTTCTTTTCGCCCATGCACAGGATACGCTGATGACAATTTACAGCGAAATTGCATTGGCAAAGCAGTTGATTAAGATTTCCAGGCATTTGGAAGCGCGTATTGATGCGTTGGAGAAGAAATAAGAACAATGAAAAGGCTGGTGCGTAGCCGATATTAATGAATTTGTGGATGATATTCCTATTGACCAGAAGTATAATGAGGAAGTGACCACTCAATTCGTAAAAGACGCGATGGCCTCTAAAGACCGTATTTTCCCGAAAAGGCATGGTATTGATTTTTACCATACCTATAAAGAGGATTTAAAACTGTTGGCGGAACTGGGGCTTAAGACATACCGGACTTCCATTAACTGGGCGCGTATTTTCCCCAATGGGGATGACGGGGAGCCCAATGAGGCGGGGTTAAAATTCTATGATGATTTATTCGATGAGATTTTGGCCAATGGGATGGAGCCTATGATTACCATTTCCCATTATGAGATTCCCTTAAACCTTACATTAAAGTATAAGGGATGGTATTCCAGGGAAGTGATTGACTTCTTTGAAAAATACTGCAAAACGGTATTTGACCGTTATGCCGGTAAAGTAAAATACTGGATTATTGTGAATCAGATTAACTTGATTGTCCATGAATCCTTTAATCACCTTGGCGTGGCGGAGGATGTGGTGGAGGATGTGCTTTCCGCTAAATATCAGGCAGTGCATAATGAAATGGTTTCCTGCGCAAGGGCTACAAAATATGCCCATGAAAAATACCCGGAAATGCAGATTGGTATGATGCTCTGCGGCGGACCGGCTTATGCGGCTACATGCAAACCGGAAGATGTCCTGGCAACTGTGCGCCATAACCAAATGGAATATTTCTTCGGCGATGTATTGCTGCGCGGTTATTATCCCGGCTATGCCTTCCGATTCTTTGTGGATTTTAATATCAAGGTGGAATTTGGGGAGCATGATGAGGAAGATTTGAAGAATACGGCGGATTTCTTCTCCTTCTCTTATTACTATACAAGGATTTGCTCCAAGGAGAGTTTTGAGGACGGGAACAGCGTATCCAGAAATAAAGAACTGCCGGCGAACCCGTGGGGGTGGAGCATCGACCCTGTTGGCTTGCGTACTTTGCTGAATGAGTTTTATGACCGGTATCAGAAACCGATTTATATAACGGAAAACGGGGTAGGATATTACGATAAGCTGGAAGAGGATGGGCATATCCGCGACCCTTACTGTGTGGATTATTACCGGGCGCATATCGCACAGATGAAAGAAGCCATTAAAGATGGCGTGGATTTGCGGGGGTATTATGCATGGGGGCCTTTGGATATTATCAGCTGCTCTTCCTCGGAAATGAGCAAACGTTACGGCTTCATTTATGTGGATTTGGATGATTATGGGAAAGGAAGCGGGAAGCGGATTAAGAAAGACAGCTTTGCCTGGTACCAGAAGGTGATTGCATCCAATGGGGAGGATTTGGATTAATAAGAAAAGTTTTCAAGAATCCATCATCTATATGAATATCAAATAGGGATTTTAAGTTGGCGGCATGGCTCTGCGGAAAGGGCTATGCCGCCTTCCGTTTTTTGCATTATGGTACGTAAATGTATCGGATACTTTATATATTAAATATGCATAACGCTTATGGTATAATTCTTTAGGAAAGTATCAGATTCAGGGCAGACGAAAAGAGCAGCTTTATACAAAAGATAAAACTGCCCTGAATGTGATTCTTTCCGATTGTACCAGACTGCGGACCTTTAGCCAATATGTGTATGGAGGAAGTATTTTTCACAGTTAGTGAAACTGCACAGATTTTGCAGGTACTTCCTGGCATAAGCATCTGTTTTTTGTGTAGATTTACAAATATATCCGGTAAAAAGGCATGCTTCGCAAGCCTTCTTGCGGAGGCTTTTAAAAAATTTATTCAGTAAGAAAAAGTTTGTATCAGGATGAACCATATGTCCTTCCGGCCTGTTGCATCCTGTGGCGCCCGCATTCCGGACAAATGCGTATATCAATCTTCCAGACCACAGCCAGCAGCTCTCCTATAGATAGTCCGGCATACCTTTCTTTAAACCGCTGTCCTCCCTGGATTTTGAAGATCAGTTTCAGGTTCTTGCTTTTATACCGGTTATTTAAAAAGCCGTAATAGCGGATCTTCTGAAAACCGGGAGGGAGCACATGCATCAGGTAACGCCGGATGAATTCCGTGTTTTCCAGGGTGATAGTCCTACGCGGATTGCCGGGCCTTTTTCCTCTGGCAGAAAAAGTGGTTTCCTGTTCATCCACATCCAGGATACGGCTGTTTGAAATGGCAATCTTATGTGTATATCGTCCAAGATATTCCAGGGCATTGCCAAATCTGTTAAAGGTTTCCTTAATGTATGGGCACCAGTCCTTTTCGTAAAGGGAATTGCGGAATGTGGCCCATTCATAGGAACTGCGCAGTTCTTCGCAGGAAGCGGAAAACTCCAGGCTGGCGCTTTGATAAAGGGCATCAAGCGCTGCAAGGAATTTTCCCTTGAATTTATTCCTGAGGACTTTTACGGGGAGGAAGAAGCTTTTCTTTGTTTTCCGTATTTTATGGTCCTGGGTGAGCCCGCCGCCAGAGATAATGCAATGCATATGTACATGGTAAAGCATCTCCTGATCCCAGGTATGGAGTACCTGGATGATGCCGGGGACTGCACCTAGGTATTTTTGATCTGCGGACAGTTCCAGGAGTGTTTCGGCGCAGCATTTGTGGAGCAGCCCATAAAGGAGCTGCTGGTTGCAATAAAAGAGGCTGTTTAATTCGTGGGGGGTGGTAAACACCACATGGAAATAGGGCGCGTCGATCACCTCAGCCCTGCGCTTATCCACCCAGATTTCCTTATTAACAGCCTGGCAGCTCGGACAGTTTCTGTTCCGGCAGGAATTATTGCGGACCTCTATATGGCCGCAATCCGGACACTGTGAAATATTTACGCCGAGTCTGCCGGATTTACAGTTTAAAATAGCATAGGATGCTTTACGCTGGACATCAGACTGGAAACTCCCGGAAGAAGTGTACTCCCCGTAAGAGAGCTGCCAGATCCTCTGGATTTGGGAATTACTCATGGGAAACACCTTCCATCCGGTCAAAGGGGCTTATGGCAGTATGTGTACCGTTAGAAGCCAGGTGGACATAAATCGTAGTGGAATTTAAAGATTTATGTCCGAGCAGGGCTTTTATGGTAAGCAGGTCTGTACCGTCCTCATACAGATGGGTGCCAAAGGCGTGGCGCAGGGAATGGCAGGTGATCCGTTCTTCCCAGCCGAGTGAGCGCTCTACAGCATGGATATGCCGGGAAAGGTAAAATGTATCAATGGGTTTATCCGGGCAGGTCTGCTTTGGGAAAAGCCAGCCTCTTGGCCTGCCAAAGGCAAACCAGTAGGAAGTGAGGATATCCAGAGCCCTTTTAGAAAGGATGGCATAACGGTCGGAACGATTCTTTCCGTGACGGATATGGATACGCATATTTTTGCGTTCAATGTCCTCATACCGTAAATGGCAGACTTCGCCGATGCGCAGACCGGAGGAATACATGAGGGAGACCATAGCCTTCTGCTTGAGGTCGGGCATGGCGTCGATCAGGATGGAAACTTCCTCTTTGGAAGGGACAAAGGGGAGGTATTCATCAAACTTACGCATGGGAAGCTGGGTATCGTCCCATGGCTTATGAAGGACATAAAGGGTAAAAAAACGCAACTGTGAAATGGCACAGTTGACCGTGCGGTCAGAAAGATTTCTGGAACGCTTTAGCCAGCGGATATAAACACGGAGTTCATCCCAGGAAACATCCTCCGGAAGCTTGCGGAGTACGCTGGAGAGATAATCAAGGTAGGCACGGATATAAGTGCAGTAATTTTTAAGTGTGTGGGCGGTAAGGCCGCGAAGGGAGATCATTTCCCTGAAAGAATCTAAATAATTGTCCATAATGGAACCTCCTCGGTGTGATTTTGATAGAGTGAACAGGAAAAATCACAAAAGAGGTGGCGGGCGGGCAAAAAAATGAAATATAGAGTTGTTGAGTTTGAAAATCCATGATAATATAAACATAGCAGTTTTTGGGGTTATGTTTGCAGTTGTGTGTGGTAACTCAACAATACAACATAAACCAAAAAACTGCTACTTTTATTTTGAGAAAACGAAAAAATTTTGAAAAAGTAGTGGAATCACGTACCTAGGGCTAGCCACCGCACTAGCGGTTTGGTACAATTATGGCATTAATGGAGATAGCTTTAAAGGAGAGCCTATGAAAAAAGGATTATACCGATTGGAAGTATACTATAAACAAAGTGCTACGGAAAGTGAAAAAGAGGTGTTGAGGTTCCTTATCAACCAAACAAGGGAAGCCGTAGAAATGGATATTCATACAATGGCGAAAAAATGTTTCTGCAGCCCTGCGACTATTGTAAGGATTTGTAAGAAAAACGGCTTTTCGGGTTTTAAAGAATTGAAACAGGCTTTATGGAACGATATGAATTTTTCCAAACAATTGATGCAGGTGAATCTGGATGCGCCTTCCGGGGAGAAAATTCCCAATATTGTGGCAAACGTTTTGAACACGAATATTATGGCGATTCAGAACATCTATAATCTATTGGATTTTGATGAATTGGACAGGATTGTAGCTTTGCTGTTATCCCAAAGATATGTATACCTGTATGGAATCGGCGCCAGCTTCCTGGTGGCAAAGGATTTCCAGCAGAAATTGGAACGTATCAACAAAAGGACTTTTCTGTATGAGGATATCCATTTACAGCTGATAAGTTCTACCAATCTGGAGCCGGGCGATGTTGCCATCACCGTTTCCTATTCCGGTATAACAAAGGAAATCATAGAAATTGCCCAAAATGTAAAAATGTGCGGCGGGAAAATTATTGCCATCACTAAATATGGAACGAACAAACTCTCTTCCATGAGCGATTTTAACCTTTTTGTTCCCATGCTGGAAAAACCTCTGCGCGTAGGTGCCAGTTCCAGCCGGGTATCACAGCTATCGGTGGTAGATATTGTATATAATACCTATATTTCCCTGGAAAAAGATAAATCTATGGAGAAAATCCTTTCTACAAATAAACTGTTAGAGAAAAAGGAAGATGAGTGATGCAAGGCCTCTTTTGTGTTGAAGCCAACTATAGGTTGCTTTTAAGCACACACTTGGTTCATTGCCCGATGAAATAAAGAAGCATTCTCTGTATAAAAAGTTCCAGGATAAGAAACAAAGTTTCATAAATGCTGTTACATATTGTAAATAATATGAAAGAAGTTTATAGTTCCCTTAGGAGGTAAACGAATATGGTAGATTTAAGCAATATGTCAACGGAGAGGGTAAATCCAAACACAGTGGAACTGAGTTCCATGAGCATCCGGGAGGCCATTGAGGTTATAAACCGGGAAAATTATAATGCAGTATCATGCATTGAGCAGCAGTATGAGATGCTGGAAAAGGTCATTGAAATTACAAGTGAAGCTTTGGAGCAGGGCGGCAGAATCATTTACATGGGAGCGGGAACCAGCGGACGGCTTGGACTTCTGGATGCGGTGGAATGCCCGCCTACATTTGGGGTAGACTTCAATACAGTAATAGGGCTGATTGCAGGAGGCGAGAATGCTTTCGTGAAAGCAGTGGAGGGCGCTGAGGATTCTTCGGAACTCGGTGCGGAAGATTTAAAGAAAATCGGCCTGAACGAGAAGGACGTGGTCATTGGCCTGGCGGCCAGCGGCAGGACTCCCTATGTGATTGGCGGCCTTGAATATGCCAAAGCGGCAGGGGCAAAATATTGTGCGGTAGTATGCAATAAGGGCAGCGAGATTGGCCGGATGTGTCCGTTGACCATTGAAGCGGAGCCGGGACCGGAAGTGCTGACGGGCTCTACCCGTCTGAAAGCGGGAACAACCACGAAGCTTATTTTAAATATGATTAGCACCATCAGCATGATTCGTATTGGGAAGATTTATAAGAATTATATGGTGGATGTGAAAATGTCCAATGAAAAGCTAATTACAAGGGGGATCAATATTGTTACGGCAGTCACCGGCTGCACCGCGGAGGAGGCCAGGGAAGCGCTGGAAAAATCGGGCGGCAGAGTAAGGACAGCTATTGTGATGCTATTGCTTGGCTGTGAAAAGGAAGAAGCCGAAAGTGCTTTAAATACAGTAAACGGCAGAATCCAGAATCTGGTAAAGGAGGGGCAAGATTGAAA
>BLLT01000197.1 GCA_011958945.1 Lachnospiraceae bacterium
AGCAAGTGCAAAGTCCTGGGCTGAACTGTTACATTTATACCTTAACTGTTTCGAAAAGGGATTGACAAAGCTTTTTTCGTATGGTAGTATCATAGCATAAGTTGTTCGAATAATCAATAGGAAAAGAAAAACTCCTCATAATTAGCGAGGAGTTATTAAATAAAGCAAGTTATTCGAACAACCGAATAAGAAAAGGAGGTTATCATATAAAGTGGAAAAGATATTTTCGAAGGAAGAATTGTATGACCGAAAACCCAGGGTGTATCAAAGAGATGCTTCACAGGTACGTTTTTTGTTGGGCGGAATCGGAACAGGCAATTTCTCCGTGGATGCAAGGGGAAAATTTTTAGATTGGGAGATCTTTAACTGGCCGGCAAAGAATACAAAATTTCCTCTTTCGTTTTTTGCAATTCGGGTAGAAAATGAAGAAATGGAACGGCCAATGTCAAAGATTTTAGAGTCCAGGTTGACTCCGCCATTTACTAGTTCTCATGGGTATTTGCAGGCAGAACTGGTTAATTTGCCCCGGATGGAGGATTCCGAGTTGGTGTGCGAATACCCTTTTGCCAGGGTAAGCTTCCGGGATGGAGAATTACCAGTAGAGGTGTCTTTGGAGGCATTCACGCCATTTATTCCTTTGAATGAAGAAGATTCCGGCATCCCATGCGGTATCATCCGGTATAAGGTAAGAAACAAGGCGGAATGTGATACGAAAGTAAGTTTGGTAGGGACGCTGCCTAATGCATCCGGGTTTGAAGGGTATGATGTGATTGAAAACTTAAAGCTGGCCGGAAGTGTGAGAAACGAATACCGGCAGTCGGGAGATATAAAAGGGCTGTATTACTTTCCGGAAGAAATTTCAGAGGGGCATCTTCGCTATGGAAATATGGCGATTATGATGCGGGAGAAAAACGTAACCTATAAGGCAGAATGGTTCGATGGGGAATGGGTAGACGGAATTCAGGACTTCTGGGATGACTTTACGGAGGATGGGCTGCTGGAAAAAGTTACGAAGTCGGATAGTGTGGGGTGTGAGTTTGCACAGTTTCATAATTTTAGCTTTTTAAAGAGAAGGGAAAAAATTGGATCTATTGGAACTCAGTATGTTTTAAGGCCAGGGGAGGAAAGAACCTTTGAGTTTGTTATCAGCTGGTATTTCCCTAATCGGGTAAAGGCATGGATTGAATTTGATGAGGATTATGACAAATTTTTAAAAGGAGAATATGGAACGGTCAGAAACCATTATGCAGCAAGGTTTGCAAATGCGTGGGATGTGGGGGAATATGTTTATCAGAATATGTATCGCTTGGAAAAAGGAAGCAGAGATTTTTCGGAAGCTATGTTTCAAAGGACAACATTTCCTTATTATGTAATTGACGCTTTAAGCGCAAATATAACCAATCTACGGAGCAATCTTTGTTTTTGGCTGGAAGATGGCACTTTTGCCGGTTTTGAGGGGATACGGGATGACATCGGATGTGGTTATGGAAGTGTACCTCATGTGTGGAATTATGAGCAGACGGTGGCCTTTTTGTTTCCGAAACTGGAAAAAACTATGCGGAATGTGGAGTTTTTGCAGGAAACAGATGCGGAAGGGTGCATGTCCACCAGGATGTTTTCAGTGTTTGGGCAAAGACGCTATTCCATGGTGCCTGCTTGTGACGGGGAATTGGGTAGTATTGTCAGAATTTATCGGGATTTTAAGAACCTTGGCGATATAGAGTTTTTAAGGAAAATATGGTCAAAGGCTTCCGCAGCTATGGATTATGCTATAAAACAGTGGGATTTAGATTATGATGGGGTATTGGACGGGCAACAGAACACTACATATGATATAGAATTTTATGGTCCCAATCCTATGACAGAGGGAATTTTCCTGGCAGCTTTGAAGTGCTGTGCAGAAATGGCGGATATTTTAGGAGATGCCTCCCTTAAAAAGAAGTATGAAGACATTTTCCAAAAGGGAAAAGAACGGGCAGATGAGTTGATGTTCAATGGAGAATATTATATTCAGGTGCAGGAGAAAATTGATAGGTATAAATATCAATTTGGAAAAGGCTGCCTTTCGGATCAATTGCTGGGGCAGTTCTTGGCACATATGGCGGGAATTGGTGAGATTCTTCCCAGAGAGCATATCAAATCCGCGATGAAGGCAGTTTTCAAATATAACTATATGACAGATTTTTACCATACGGACTCTGTTCATAGGGCCTACGCCTTAAATGAAGAGCATGGACTCGTAATAGCTACATGGCCTGAGGGCGGACGCCCGAAATTTCCCTTATCCTATGCAGGGGAAGTGTGGACGGGAGTGGAGTATGAAGCAGCAGTAAATTTGATTTATGCAGGCTGCCTGGAAGAAGGGCTTACCATAATAAAATCGGTACGAGATCGTTATGATGGATATAAAAGGAATCCTTTTAGTGAGGTGGAGTCAGGGCATCATTACAGTAGGGCAATGGCAAGCTGGGGAGTACTGAACGCGCTTTTAGGACAAAATAGTGATATGTACCGAAACGTTTTAAGCTTTCATCCAGTAATAGATGAAGAGATGTCCAGTTTTTTTATTTGCGGGAGAGCATGGGGGGTATATAGCCAGAAGAAGGTAAACGGGAAAATGGAAAAAACAATTGATGTACTCTATGGTTCCTTGGATGGGGTTGTCATAGAAGATAAGGAAGTGTAAGTGCTTTGGAATGGAGGAAAGGTCGAATGAGAAAAATTGGATTATTGAAAAAAGTAGTTAGTATAACCGGTATAATGACTCTGTTTCTGGTGTCAGGCTGCGGAGCAAAGCAGGAAGAGCCTGAGTCTGTCCTGCCTGTGGATGGTACTGATGAAGCGGCTCAGGAGGAACAGGATGGACAGGGAAATATAGGGAAGGAAATGGAGTCAGGGGATGTTACCATCCATTTTGCAGAGCATGTTGCTAACATTGAAGCCCAGGAACCTCATATGATGAAAATTATTCAGGCTTTTGAGGAGACTTATCCAAATATTCATATTGACATTACCGGAAAGGAGGTCTCCGAGCATAATACACAGATGACGTTGCTGGCAGGGGAGGATAATCTTCCGGACATTTTCTGGCTGGAACAGACTCCTGCAAAGGAATTTGCTCAGCACGGATATCTTTATGATTTGACAGAAGTCTTAAATGAATATGGTATCAATGATAGCCTGCTTCCCGGACTGGTAAATTCCTGCACGGTGGAAGGCAAGGATTATGGAATGCCAAGTGAAGTTATGATGGTAGGTTTTTTCTATAATAAAGGGTTATTTGAGCAGGCAGGGATTAAGCATGTTCCTGTCACCTATGAAGAGTTTACAGATGCGGTTGACAAACTAAAAGGGAAAGGAATAGTTCCCTTGACAGTGGGTGCGCAGGATAATTATAGCATCTGGGCTTTTGAGACTATGCTTGCAAGATATGGTTTTTTTGAGAAGCTGGAAGACTTAAATACGGGAAATGTAAAGTGGACAAACGATGATTTTATCCATTACTTTGAGAAGGTGGAAGAAATGCGTGATAACGGTACTTTCACAGAAGATATTGCAAATATCGGTTATTTTGAGGCAAAAGAACGTTTTCTCGGTGGCAATGCAGCAATGTTTAACACAGGAGCATGGGACATAGGAGATTTTGAAAACAGTACGATGGCACAGGATATTGGATTTTTCTGGGGGCCTACATTTTCAGACAGCGAATATCCTCAGCAGATTGGAATTAAAGCATCCGGTGGTGTATATGTGGTGTCCGCAAAAGCGGCCGGGAATCCAGCCCTTTTGGATGCGATTATGAAATTCTGGCAGTTTTACTATGGAGAAGAAGGCACTAAGATTATTGCGGAAGATACATCTGCCTTACCTTGCTCCAAATATGACGGCACAATAGATACACAGGCACACCCAGTTTTAGCGGCTATGATTACAGCACTCAATGATGACTGGGAGGCAATAACAGAGCCGTTTAACTCTATGTCGACAACAGTAGCCTATGGATATTTTGATGCCACTTTCGGGGTGATGACAGGTGTTTATACACCTCAGGAAGCATCCCAGTATGTGGAAGATCTCCATATGGCGGAAAGGTAGAAGGATGCATTGGTTAAGTACAAAGAGGGCAAAAGCGTTTATGTTGATTCCAACCTTGCTGACGTACAGCATTTTTATTATTATCCCCGTGTTTATTGCGGTATATTACAGTTTTACTCAGTATAGTGGGCTTGGAAAATCGAAATTTATAGGTGTTGGCAACTACATCAGAATGTTTGGGGATAAGCTGTTTCTGATTGCTCTTCGCAATACTTTGCTTGTGCTGGCCTTAAGTACAGTTTTTCTTCTAATCGGTTCTTTTCTGACAGCACTTATTATGAATGTGGGATTTAAGGGAAATGCATTTTTTAAAATGATAGTCTTTGCTCCTTATGTAATTGCACCAATTATTATTGGAATTATATGGGGGTATATTTTGAATCCAAACTATGGAATGCTTAACAGTGTTTTAAGAGGCCTTGGGCTTGATGTGCTTGCCATTGAATGGATTGGGGGAACGAAATGGTCGCCTCTTTCTTTTGCACTGATATTTACCTGGCAGATGCTGGGTTTCCATGCAACGATATTTCTCTCTGGAATCAAAACGATTCCGGGGGAAATGTATGAGGCAAGTGCTATAGACGGTGCAAACGGATTGCAAAGAGCATTTTTCATCACGATTCCGATGTTGAAAGAAACTATTATCATCAATACGGTTCTCATTGTTACAGGTGTTTTTAAAATATATGAACTGGTTTACCAAATGACAGGGGGCGGACCGGCTCATCAGTCAGAATTGTTGACTTCTTATATGTATTTTACTGTTTTTACGTCCAGAAGATATGGATATGGAATGTCCATTGCTGTTGTTATACTGGCATTCTCGGTTATCGGTTCATTTTCATATATCAGGATTGCGGCAAGAAAGAAAGGGAACGAAGATTGAAAATTGGAAATTTTAAATTCGGAGTTTGTATCCGTTCTGCATCTATAAATTTGACATGCGCTAAAATGCAGCGCGGAAATGAGGTGAATTATGAAGAAGAATTTTTCTTTCAAAGGAATTTTGTTTTACTTATTGGTAACAGCAATTCTTGCGGCTTTACTGCTGCCCATCCTCTGGTCGATATTGCTTTCCTTTAAGACAAATAATGAAATTGTAAATACACCTTTAGCGTTGCCAGATACATGGAATTTTGGAAATTATCAGCGGGCAGTGGATACCATTGATTTTGGAATGATGTACTTTAATACGGTTTTTATTGTTCTCATAGCTACGTTTTTCAGTGTGGTGATTACCTTTATGAGTTCTTTTGCCATTGCGCGTATGACTTTTAAAAGGAAAAACACAGCGGACTATATATACTTTTATCTATTGATGGGGATTTCCATTCCGGTTTATGTTCTACTGTTTCCGATTTACCGAATTGATTCCCTTCTTGGGATTTTGGATACCAGGGTGGGGCTTATTCTGCCTTATATTGCAGTAAATATTTCGTTTAATACACTGCTTTTCGTAGGTTTTTTGAGGGGGATTCCAGAGGAGCTTGAGGAAGCGGCAATTATTGATGGATGCAGGCTTTGGGATTTATGCACGAAGGTGGTGATTCCGGTGATGAAGCCCACTTTTATTACTATTGTGATCTTCAATGCAGTCTATATTTATAATGAATTTCCGTTTGCATCTACTTTTATTCAAAATGACAGGCTGAATACCGTATCTTTGATGACTTCTATGTTTAAGGGACAGTATTCTATGGACTATAGTGGAATTATTGCTGCCAGTCTGATGATCATGCTTCCGGAACTGATTTTTTATATGTTTTTACAAAAATATATTATCGGTGGAATGACGGCAGGGGCAGTAAAAGGATAAAGCTATTTGATTTACCCATACGCCTTTGGGTTTACACCTCCCGGATGATATGCTATACTTCTTATACTCTCAAGTTTGACACCAAACTCAACGGGAAGCCAGTAAAATCAAGGCTTCCCGTGTTTTGTCTGCATGTGGTATATCTGCCGGATTTGGCGCAAGAAAAAATTTTTTTAATATTTTAGCAGCCTGCGTATCTGCTCCCTTGTGCGGTACCTGTTGTTCAGCTCCAGATGAAATATCTTACCGCATTCTTCAAGGATCTCATCATAATACACAAACTGGTACAGGGTGGTGCCAATCTGTGTGCAGTTGTATTTTCTTAAGGATTCGATTGTTTTCCCAATCGGGTATCTGCTTCCCAGCTTTGACTGCAGAAGGCGGATCAGCACAAGGGCAGTAAAGCAGGTGGCGAAATGCCCTTCTATGTGTTCGTTTGTCCAGACAAAGACAGGCCTTGACTCGAATTCCGTTTTGGATATCTTAAAGGTTTCCTCTATGCGGGCCAGCCCCCTGTAAGTTTCCCTCATTTCATGGTCGCTCATTTTCAGCTCGCTGGTGACAATGGAATAATACCCGTCATATTTTTCTTCTTCAGCTATCTTTGCCTCGTCAAGCACCAGTTCCCGGCCTTCAATAATCTCGCCTGTGGATTTGTCAAAAGCGATGTTCTGTACGTAAGCCCCGGAACCAGCGGCTGTTATCTTGTCGTATTTTTTGGGGTGTTTGATCAGGTCCTTTGCCCTTGCCACCATGATGTCCCGGTCATGTTTCTGTTTTTTGGCATATTTTTCAGAATAATAAGCCATCTGTTTCTGGTCAATGGAGACGGGTTTTTTCCTCTTTTTCTTCTGACCGGGGACGGTGGTGTTTACCTGGATTGTTTTGGGATGGATGCGGGATTTATGGGTAAAGGTAACTTCTCTGCCATCATCATCTGTGAGTTTTTCTGTTTTATAATCCCCTTTCAGGACCCATGCCTTAAATTCGGCATCCGCGCCGCGGACGGACTGGCCGTATACATACCCGTCCCGGGGGTTATGGTCTGCCTTGTTGTCGCCGTTGAGGAAATAGATGTTATCCGAAGTGTTGAGCCCGCGGTCAGCCACAAAGATGACACGGCCGCTGCCGAACTGGCTTTTCACGCGGTTTATGATGGGGCGCATATGGACTTTTTCCGATTCATTCCCCGGGAAGAGGTCAAAGGCCAGGGGGATTCCGTCCTTATCCATGAGCAGCCCCATCTCAACAATGGGGTCAGGGCGGTGGTTCTTCTCAGGGCCGCGTTTGCGGTACTTTATCTCTGCCGGGTTCCCTTTTCCGTCAACAGGCCTGCCGTCGTCATCGAAGGTATCCATGTCGGATCTTCCGATATCAAAATAATAGTTTGTACAGTCAAAGTAGGAGACAGACATGTCCCTTTCACAGATTTTAGAGGAATGGCTGTAGATCCATTTCTGGAGCTGTTCATCATACTGGTCAAATACATCCAGGGCTTTGTAGGTATCTTTCAGGGAAAACCCGTCCATGTCCTCAAAATAAGCCGATTTGTTAAGGAAAGTATCCCTTTTGGAGCCGGGATAGAGGATGCGGGAAAATACCAGGAGACGGAAAACGGCCTCAAGGTCGTACTGGATGGAGGTCTTCCTGAGGACAAGTTTCCAGAACTTATCCAGTTCAAGCTGTTTATAAAGATCTTTTAATACGGCATAGCCGACATTTCTCAGGTTGTCTTCGGAAGTACTCATAGTGGAGGAAAGGTCAATGGGGACGGAAGTTTTCCTTGAAGTGTTCTGTTCGGCGTTTTTTTCTTCAGCAACTTTTTTGAAATGGGAAACAGGATCGTCGAAACGCTTTTGGAGTTCATCCAGACGTCCAAGGTTCTCAATACACTTTTGCTTTGTCCTTCCGTTTTCGTAATAGGATTCATAAAAATAAAGGCGGGTGACCCCTTTAATGGTAATTGATCTGAGAAACATAGGCCTCTCCTTTTCTGCGAAATATATGAATAGTATACCACATTTCGAAATATACATCAATATACACTATGCAGAAAAATGCAAATATTGACAAAAAATTTCCAGCAACCATGAGGGTTACTGGAACTAAATTGAATGTTTAGGTGTCAAACTCAGGAATGCAGTCTATATT
>BLLT01000198.1 GCA_011958945.1 Lachnospiraceae bacterium
TTTGAGTCACAGCAAAGCTGTGACATGGAGGTTGTATGATTATTATTTATGGAATTGTGTTAATGATGTACTTTACGCTGTTTCTGTTAGCGGCTGGGAGGAGGCCGCCGCCTTTGGAAGCAGGGAGAAAACCGGGGCTTTTTGATAAGGCTGCAGATTATATTTACGGATTTTGCAAAAAAAGGCGGATATTGCGGCAGGAGGGAGCGAAAAAAAGCTTTCAGGTTTTATACCCGGAAATCGGGGAGAGAAGGGAGCGGGAAGAGGCGCATCTTCGCCAATATTACATAAGGAAAATACGTTTTTTGTTATTGTTCATTTTTCTTGGGGATTTGCTGGCCGTTTGTTTATTTATAGGCAGCCGTATGGAAAGTGCGTTGGAAGAAGGGAGGTATGTTTTAAGAAATGGTTATGGAGAAGGAAGCAGGGAAATGGACTTGCAGGTGCAGATTGAAGGAGAGGGGGGAGAAAGGCAGGAAGGGTACAAGTTAACGGTGGAAGAGCGCAGTTACGAAGAAACGGCGCTTGGGAAAATGGCAAAGGAAATACCGCCCCTGCTTCTGGAGACCATTAAAGGCTCGAACCTGTCATTGGAAGAGGTGAGGAGTGACCTGAACCTTGTCCGGAGACTGGAGGGGTATCCCTTCCGGATTGACTGGGAAAGCGATGATTATTCGCTGGTTTATTCCGATGGATGTGTAACGAACGAAGGGGTGGAAAAGGAAGGAAAAATCGTAAGCCTGACGGCAGTGCTTACTTATGGGGATTACAGGGAAGAGTATATTTTTCCGATATGCATTTATCCGCCGGAATATACGGAGGAAGAGCGGCAGAAAAGAAAAATATATGAATTGCTGGTGCAGCAGGAAGAAAAAGAGCGCAGCATGGAAAAAATGGAACTGCCTGGAAGTGTGGATGGGAAGGAGTTGATATGGAGTGAAAAGACAGAAGATAGCAGTACACCTATTTTTGCATTAATAAGTATAGGGGCAATAGCGGTTTATTTACTGCAGGATAAGAAATTGAAAGAGAGGGTGGAACAGCGTAACAGGCAAATGCTGCTGGATTACCCGCAGCTTATCAGTAAATTGGTCCTTTATATAGGGGCTGGCATGACGATCCGAAATGCTTTTGGGAAAATAGCATCAAATTATAGAAAAGAAAAACACTCAGAAAAGCAATTTCGGTATGTTTATGAGGAAATGCTGTTAATTTGCCATGAATTGGACAGCGGAATTTCCGAAGCGGAGGCCTATGAACATTTTGGGAAAAAATGCCGTCTGCCGCAATATACAAAACTATCCAATATCCTGGTACAAAATTTAAAAAAAGGCAGCAACGGTATATTGGATGCCTTACGGCAAGAAGCAAAAAGCGCTTTTGAAGAACGAAAAAACATGGCTCGGAAACTAGGGGAAGAGGCGGGAACCAAACTGCTGCTGCCCATGATGCTGATGTTGGGAATTGTGATGGTGCTGATCATTGTACCAGCCTATTTTTCCTTCTCCGCTTAGAAGCCGTGAAAAGAAAAAATGTGAAGGAAAAAGATTTGTGTCCGCACAGCTGTCTCAAATCCTGTGGGTGAAAGCTGTGCAGAAATGGAGGAAAAGATGAGAAATAAACTGAAAAATTTTAAAGAATTTATTTTCGAAGAAGATGGAATGGGAACTGTAGAAGTCATACTAATTATCGTAGTGCTTATCGGGCTGGTAATCGTATTTAAAAAACAGCTGCAGTCTGTGGTGACAAAAGCCTTTAAGAAGATTACGGAAGACAGCAATACGGTTATGTCATGAGGAGGCAGGAAGAGTTTCCGGTTTCAAAGGGATATCTTACTGTATACTTGTCTTTGTCATTGGCCCTTATCCTGTCTTTCATCCTGACCTTTGTGGAAGGAGCCAGAATGAGCGTTATCAGGATGGAAGCAGAATGTGTGGCCGATATCGGCATGAATAGCGTTTTGGCGGAATTCCATAGAGAACTTTTAGAACAATACGATTTGCTTTTTGTGGATATGTCCTATGGAACTGCCAGCCGCAGGCCGGAAAACAGTGCGGAGCATCTTAGAGTATATATGAAGAATAATTTCTCAGGGGAGCATACGAGCCTTTTTTCCGTCCGAGACTGGCTGGCTTTGTCGGTGGACAAGGCCGTGGTGGGAGAACTGTCCATAGCCTCCGATGATGGAGGAAATGTGATGAAAAGGCAGGCGCTGGAGTATATGGAACATGCTTCGGCAGAGGGGATATTGGCAAGGGTCATAGGAATGGCAGGGGAGACAAAAGCTTTGGAATTGGATACACGGGATATTGATGGGGAGAGGGATAGCATACAGGAACAAATTGATGCAATAGAATTGCCTAAAAAGAGAGACGAGGATGGAAACCTGGTAGAAATTTCCCTCAATAACCCTGCTGATAAAGTAAATTCTTCCCGGGGAGGTATGACTTTGCGTAAAGTGATAGGAGATATGTCTCAAATATCCAGGACAGCAATCTATCAGGAAGACTACATATCTCATCGGGAAAAAATTACCGGAATCGGTATACAGCCTGGTCTGCAGGCTCCATCGGGAGTAACGGACGATTTGCTGTTTGATTGTTATCTGTTTGACAAATGCGGATGGTATGGGAATGAATTGGACAAGTCATTATTAAAATACCAGATAGAATATATCATCGCAGGAAAGGATTCGGATATAGAGAATTTGGAGACAGTGATAAAACGTCTTGTGCGATGGAGGGAAGTGGCTAATATAATCTACATTTTCTCGGATTCTGCTAAATGCATGGAGGCCCAGATCGTGGCCCTTGCATTGTCTGCTGTACTTTTGGTGCCTGAATTGGCGGAACTTGTAAAATACTCAATTTTATTTGCCTGGGCTTATGTGGAAAGCTTAGAGGATGTGAAATGCCTGATGCAGGGCGGCAGGATTCCCTTGATGAAGACCTCTGCGGACTGGAAAACAGGTATTGCCAATATCATTGGTTTTTCTGGAACTGCATCGGATATAGGAGGCGGGGGACATGGATTAAGCTATGAGGATTATTTAAGGATTATGCTTTTTTTGGAAAAAAGCGAGACAAAAAATATGCGGGCAATGGATATTATGGAAATGGATATCCGCTTAACACCTGGAAATATGTATTTTTGTATGGATTCCTGTTTTGACAGCTATTTGGCGGATATTTCGATATCCAGCGCCTTTGGGTATCATTGTGATATTAAAAAAAGATATGGTTATCATTGAGATATTGGAAAGAAATTTTTGTACATAAAAATGTGTTTGGGAAATCAGGCACAAGTAGATTCCGAGGCTCTATTACACACGAAGGGAGGAAATAAACGATGTCCTTTTTCCGGATTCTTATTAGTAACTTTAAACATTTCAAAGAAAAAGTTGTTTCTCCGGGCAAAAGTCTATTAAATCAAATATTAGGGTTTTTTTCTTATAAAACCGGAAAAAGGATATCGTTTATTTCCTCCCTCCGTGAGAAAAAGATAAAAGCGAGCATGGCTGTAGAAGCGGCAATTGCCATTCCGTTTTTCCTGTTTTTTCTTATGAATATACTGTTTGCATTTGATATGCTCCGGCTGCATGGGAATATTATGGGGGCTATGCATCAGGCTGGAAATAAAATGGCATTTTATGGCTATGCATACAGAAGCGGCTTTGGGGAAGAAGGGCTGCTTTCGGGCGAGGCAGATTCTCTGATTTTATCCGAGGGATATGCCCGGAGAAAGGTAATCAATATTCTGGGAGAGGACTACTTAAACCATACATGTCTTGCTTCGGGAACTTCAGGGCTGCATTTTATAAAATCTTCTGTGATGAAAGAGGATGACAGGATTGAACTTGTAGCTTCTTATAAAGTAAAACCTTTTATAAATATTATAGGGTTTCCCGATATGCCTATGGAGAACAGGTATTATGGACGGGCATGGACCGGATATGATGTGGCGTGCAGAGCGGGAGGCGGCGAAGGGGAAGACCCGGTGGTGTATATTGCTGAAACGGGTACGGTTTATCATATTGCACGCAATTGTGCTTATTTAAATCCTTCCGTGGAAGCCGTTTCGAAGGCTATGGCATCGGAACTGAGAAATGAAGGAGGGGGAAAGTATTATTCCTGCGGAAGCTGTAAAGGAAATAATTTTCAGCCCGTGGTCTATATAACTTCTTATGGAAATAGAATTCATAGTTCGTTAAGCTGTTCCGGTTTGAAGCGAACGGTATATACGGTGCATCTATCGGAAGTGAAAGGAAAAGGAAAGTGTTCCAAATGTGGAGGGTAGAGAGTGGATAAAGGAGATTGAAATGGAAATGAAATGGATCATCATAAGCGTTTTTATGGCGGTATGCACAATAACGGATATAAGGAAAAAAGAAATCCCGGTGGCAGTCGTTGCATTGTCCGGCTTAGCGCTGCTCTTCTATGTGATATTCGGGGAGAAAAAGCAATGGATGGATATTTTATATTCCCTAATGCCGGGAATGCTTTTATTGGTGCTTAGTTATTGTACGAGGGAAAGTATAGGATATGGGGATGGTCTAGTGGTTTTGGTAATAGGAATCTGCATGGGGATGGGAATCTGCATAGCGGCAGTAACTGCCGGACTGATCATATCGGCCATCTGTGCGGTGGCTTTATTGGCTTTAAGAAAGGCGGGCGGAAAGAGCAGAATTCCTTTTGTGCCGTTTCTTTCTGTAGGACTGGGGGTAGTACTTATTGCGCAAAATGGAATTTAAAGAAAGAGAATTTAAAAAAAGCGGATTTAAAGGAATCGAATTCAAAAAAGCAGAAGGATATTTTACGGTTGAGGCCAGCCTGGTAATGCCATTGGTTATTTTTTTAATAGGATTTATCTTCTATTTAACATTTTACTTATATAACCGGTGTGCAATTGCCCAGGATACCTATGTTCTTGCTTTTCGGGGAAGTCTTTGCAGTAATTTTTGCTGTGAAAAAAGCCCGGAAGAGGTAAAACAATTTATCATAGGAAAAAGCGCCAGACAATTTGGAAAAAAATATATGGGAATTTCTTCCTTGGATAATTCGGTCAAAGTGGATAAAAGAAAAATATCGGTAGAAGCCTCGGGTGTACTAACGGCGGCATTTACCGGACAGCTGGGGCTGGGAAATAAATGGAGATTTGGCGGAAACGGACAAGCCGAGAGAATTTGCCCTACCGAATGCATACGCAAAGTCCGGCTGTTGAAAAAAGGTATGGATTTGGTAGAAGGCTGGACGAATACAAAAAAGGACAACGGTGAAGCGGCAGAATGAATTCTCACGAAGAAGATGACAGTAAAGCCGTGCGGAAATGGAGGAAGACATGTTAAACATAAAGTATTATAAAGATTTGAGCCACAATTTTTTAATTCTTCAAAGCAAAATAAAAGAGGAGGAACAGGATTATCAGTATAAAATGATAAGCGGGAATAAAATTAAACATCTTTTAGAATGTAAAATACGGCAGGTGAATGAAGAGTGCAGTTTTCATTATGAAATCAGTTCCAAACAAAATCTGAAAACCCTGTTTGAAAAAAATCCTATCAAATACGAGGAACTGTTTGGCTTGCTGGAAAATATTAAGGAGGCTCTGTGCGAACTGGATAGTTTTTTGCTGGACAGCAGATGTCTGCTGTTAATGCCGGAGTGCATTTATGTGGAACCGGAAACCAAGCAGTATTTTTTCCTGTATTATCCATGCGCGGATGAGGAGGATAAGAAAGAGGGAATGCTGCAATTTGCCCAGTTTTTGGTGGACAGGGCAGAACATGAACAGGAAGAAACAGTGGAAATGGCCTATAAAATCTATGAGGCTGTACAGGATGAAGTATTTATTCTCCCGCATATTTTAAGTATGTTCCGTCCGCCCGCCGTTGAGACAGAGGACAAAAATTGCCCCCAAAATGTGGCAGAGGAAAGTGTGGAAGCGGATGTTGTCAATGCAGACTTTTGGATGGAAGAGGAAGAAGATTATGGAGAGAAAGGTTATGGAAATGACTCAAAGGAAGAAAGCCTAAACTATTTATCTGTAGTAGGGATATTATCTCTATTATGTGCGGCAGCGGCGGCCGGGGTGTTCGGCATAGGTTATTTTTTTACGCTATCTGCGGGGGAAAGGCTGGCATCGGTGGTTGGGATGATTGTTCTGGTGGCTTTGTCGGCTTTTTTATTTCTATTTTATATCATTAATTTTTGTAAACGAAGGAGTTCACCTAAAGAGAAAAAGGAAAATTCTGCCCAAGGGAAAGAAAGAATAACAAATAATGGGTTGAGGGATGGAGAACCGGGAGAAGTCCGTCCGGCAAGAGGCGGCTTAGAAAAATATTCCTTAGGGAATATTAGTAAACCGTATGTCAATGAGGCTTTTAATGAGCAATTTGGAAATACGATTTTTATGGATACTTCTTCCTACAAGAAAGAAAATAAGCTATATGGAATTAATAAAGGAAATAAATACCATATCGACTTGGATAAGCTGCCTTGCACCATTGGAAAAATGGCGGGAAACGTGGATGTAGTGATTAAGGACAGTACAATAAGCCGTATCCATGCACGGCTTACCAGTAAGGAGGGAGGAATATATGTAACGGATATGAATTCGATGAACGGCACATTTAAGAATGGCCTGCGGCTGGAGCCTAACGAGACAGTACTCATTGAGCAGGGAGATGAATTGCGGTTTGGAAGGATGACGTTTTGTTATAGATAGCATCGGCAGGCGGATATCTTGCCGGGAAAACTCTTTTTGTTGACACATATAAAAGGAAATGATACCCTTTACCATAACAAAGAGTTTTTGGTATGCATATTTTAAGCAGGAGACAATATGACAAAGCAGCAGCTGGATGACTTTATGATAGGGGAAGGGTATTGCAAAGTACCTTCCAATGTGCCGGAATTTACTTTTTATTTTCATATGGAAAGCAGTTATGTGAATGTATTTCATGTGGTGAACTATGAAAGGGATCTGCATCTTACGCCGGAACAATATTTTCATATTAAGGACAGGATTAAAGCCTTTTTTTCTCAAAAGAATATTGAGCATGTCCACATACTGTCGTTAATTATTTGTAAGGAAAGCGAAGCGGTGAGACATTTGTGTCAGGAAGACCCATTTTGCTGGCTTATTGATACTGCTGCTGGCCGGCTGATCGTTTATGAAAACCAGGCGGATGACTTTTACGGGATGCGAAGCAGGATAGAACTGTTTTTGAAGAATCCGTTGGTATATTTGGAAAAGGCGGAAAATATAAAAAGAGAGGCCCAAAAAGCGGGGGGTACAGAGGAAGGAGACGCCAGACGAAGAGGGGCAATAAAGAGTTTAGCCGGCGCTTATATCCCATATGTAACGGTGGGGCTGATAATTATTAATATTTTAATTTTTATAATATGTACATTTACGGGAAGAATGTTATATAATAATGGTGGTTTTTATGCCGGCGCCTTTTTAGAAGGAAAGCAATATTACCGAGCAATAACAAGTATATTTTTGCATTGGGATGTAAACCACTTGTTCAGCAATATGATAATTTTCTTTTATTTGGGCGAAATGGTGGAAAAATATTTCGGCCATGTAAAGTATGCCATTATATACTTGACGGCAGGTATTGTGGGAAACCTGGTATCGGCCTGGTATGAGATATATGCAAATCTCAATATCCTTTCGGCAGGGGCGAGCGGAGCCGTGTTCGGTGTGATTGGGGCATTGCTTGTATTGACATGTGCCCATAGAGGGCGACTGGAAAATATTACTGTAACCAAACTTCTGATTATGGTAATATATTCGTTGTACAGCGGTTTTATAGGGGAGAAAATTAACAATGCGGCTCATATCGGGGGATTCTTAAGCGGTGCGCTACTGGCATTTTTGTTATGGGCTTTTGGTAAAAAAAGGTACAATGAGGGAAATAAATCAGTTTAGTTATACATTTTTACAAACGAATTTATCCCCGCGTGCAGCGAGCCAAGTGCATGCTTAAATCCAACCAAAGGTTGGATTGGACATTTGGCGACTGCCGCGAGG
>BLLT01000199.1 GCA_011958945.1 Lachnospiraceae bacterium
ACGGCCAAAACACAAATCAGCCAGGAAAATACCAGCTTCGAGGATTTGCTGGCGGATCTGGAAAATAAAAGGGTTACGATTGAAAACGAGCGTCTGGAAATCGCTTCCTATAAAGAAGAAATTAAGCAGCTGAAAGAAAAATTGCAGACAAAACAAGACAAAATACAGGAAACCAAAGACAAGATTCTCCGTGAAGCCAATGAAAAAGCGCGGGATATTCTCCAGGAGGCCAAAGATGTGGCCGATGAG
This sequence comes from Lachnospiraceae bacterium, assembly GCA_011958945.1. Classification (GTDB taxonomy): domain Bacteria; phylum Bacillota; class Clostridia; order Lachnospirales; family Lachnospiraceae; genus Kineothrix. The sequence goes on from BLLT01000199.1 coordinate 250, forward strand.
ACTATACGAATTTTCCAGAAAGCCGGCCCCGGCGCCTCCATGAAAGATTTGGAAAAGACACGGGAACAAGTGCGTGAAAAAATTTCCGGACACAACAGCAAACTATCCATCCAGCCTGGGCAGCCCAGAAAGAAACCGCCAGCGCCCAAAAAGTTAAAGCTGGGCGACAGCGTGAAAATTCTTTCCATGGGATTAAAAGGCATCGTGAGTTCCTTGCCCGACCACAAGGGGAATTTGTTTGTCCAATGCGGCATCATCCGCTCCCAGACGAATATTAATGATATTATTTTGCTGGAAGACGATCCTGTGACAAAACCGTCATTTTCACCCCGTGGTGCTTCCGGCAGCATGAAAATGTCCAAGTCATACACCATTTCCCCTGAAATCAACCTGTTGGGGAAAACGGTGGACGAGGCTTTGGCAGAACTGGATAAGTATTTGGATGACGCTTACCTTTCCCATCTTTCCAGCGTGCGCATCGTGCATGGGAAGGGAACCGGTGCGCTTAGGAAGGCTGTGCAGGGGCACTTGAAAAAGGTGAAGTATATTCAGTCATTCCGCCAAGGGGAGCATGGGGAGGGTGACGCTGGTGTCACTATTGCTACGTTTCGGGCGTAAGGGTGTGGGAGGTTGTGAGAAGATTTGCGGGTATATATTCCGTTCAAATCCCATTGCACCAGACATTCCACTGAGCCCAAAGCAAAATCATGTCGGCGATTGCACCTCCATGATTTTTGGTCTCAGTTCCATGGTGCAGAGGGCTTTTCACGGAATATATACCCGCAAATCTTCGGCCAACGCTGCTGGTGGAAAGTAAGTGAAGCGGCATTTTTCATCTGGATTTACGTCACAGCAAGGCTGTGTCATGGAGGGTAGGGTTTGTGCGAGATGTAACATATAACACAGAAAAATGGTATAGATAAGGAGGGAATTAAAAAGATGGTCAGTAAGCAGAAGATTTTGATTGTGGATGATGATAATAATATTGCGGAATTAATCGCTTTGTATCTTACTAAGGAATGCTTCGAAACGATGATTGTCAATGACGGGGAGTCGGCTTTGTCGGCGGTGGATTCTTTTGCGCCGAATCTGATTCTTCTGGATTTGATGCTTCCGGGCATTGATGGTTATCAGGTTTGCCGGGAGGTGAGGGCGAAGTCTTCGATTCCTATTATTATGCTTTCCGCAAAGGGGGAAATTTTCGATAAGGTGCTGGGGCTGGAACTTGGGGCGGATGATTATATGGAAAAGCCCTTTGATTCCAAGGAACTGGTGGCCCGGGCAAAGGCTGTGCTGCGCCGTTATAAGCCTGCCCCCGCTGCCCCTGCCGCTTCCAACATAAAAAGTGTGGAATATCCGGATTTGATTATTAACCAGACCAATTATTCTGTAATTTATATGGGGAAAAATGTGGATATGCCTCCTAAGGAACTGGAACTTCTTTATTTTCTCGCATCTTCCCCTAACCATGTATTTACCAGGGAGCAGCTCCTGGACCAGATTTGGGGGTATGAATATATCGGGGATACCCGCACCGTGGATGTACATATCAAGCGGCTTCGGGAAAAAATCAAAGACCATGCCTCCTGGCGCATCAATACGGTGTGGGGTGTGGGATATAAATTTGAAGTCAGAGCCCCCCTTTAAGCAAACACTCAGAACCGTAAGGCGGGATGGCCAGGCTTTCCTATTTATCCAAACAGATGTTATGAAGAAAGGAATCACACTGAAACTATGAGAAAGACTCTTTATGCAAAATTTATATTGGGATACATCATCTTCGGCTTTTTCGGTTTCGTTGTGGTCGCTACATTTGTCTCCAATATGACGCTGGAGCATCTGAAACGTGAAAAAGCGGATGCGCTATATGCAGAGGCCAATTTGATTGCCAAAACCTATGCCTCGGATTTGTACAACAGCGAAACCTCCCTGGATACCGTGAAGCGGCAATTGGACGCTTTGGACACTTATCTGGCCGCCACTATATGGATTATTAACCCTTCAGGCCGTATGATCCTGGATTCTTCCGCCCCGGTGGATGTAGAAAATGAGGTGGTTATTGAGAACTTTAACCCCACTGCTGCCTCCGGTTCTTATTATATTGTAGGCAACTTTTTCGGCTATTTCGATGAACAGATGCTCAGTGTGTTTTCCCCCATTACGTCTAATTTCAGGGTGAGGGGTTATGTGGTCATCCATACGCCCATGAGTGCTATTCAGGCATCTGCCAACAGCCTTTTAAATATATCCTATATTATGCTGGTGATTCTTTTCCTGCTATCCTTAATCATCCTGATTTTCTTTACGGAGATCGTATACCTGCCCCTGCGCAAAATCACAGAGGCCACAGAGCAGTATGCCAGCGGCAATATGCATTATGAATTTCAAGTGGACAGCGAAGACGAAATTGGCTATCTGGCTGCCACCTTATCCTATATGGCAAGCGAAATCGCCCGTTCCGAAGATGACCAGAAAAAATTCGTGGCCAATGTCTCCCATGATTTCCGTTCTCCCCTGACTTCCATCAAGGGATACCTGGAAGCCATGCTGGACGGCACCATTCCTCCCGAAATGTATGAAAAATATTTGAACATTGTCCTGAATGAAACGGAACGCCTGACCAAGCTGACCAACGGTTTACTTACTTTGAACAATATCAATACAAAGGGGATGCTCTTAGACTGGACGGATTTCGATTTAAATCAGATTATCCGCGATACCGCCGCCGCATTCGAGGGAATCTGCCGGCAAAAATCCATAACTGTCAGCCTTTTGCTCACCGGAGATGTCATTTATGTTCACGCTGATATGGGAAAAATCCAACAGGTTTTCTACAACCTATTGGATAATGCCATCAAATTCAGCCACAATGACTCCACCATTAAAATAGAGACAAACGAGAAAAGCAACAAAGTCTATATTTCCGTCAAAGACAGCGGCATCGGGATACCCAAGGACGATTTAAAGCTTATTTGGAACCGTTTTTACAAATCCGACGCTTCCCGGGGAAAAGATAAAAAAGGCACCGGGCTGGGCCTTTCCATTACAAGGGAAATCATCCATGCCCATGGGGAACATATCAATGTCATAAGCACAGAAGGGGAAGGCTCCGAATTTGTCTTTTCCCTGCCGGTCACGGATTGGGAAGAGGATGAATGAATGAATTTTCTCTATATCATTGACTTTTTTCTTCCAAAATAGTATTATTTTTCCATATAATACCTATAGTTCCTTTGACCAGGGAAGTTCCGTCTTCCTCTACTCACCGTACGGGGCTGGCTCATGCCGTGAATCGGCCGATTTCTTTTTGCAACTCTATGCGTCAAAAGACGCCCCTTAATCCCTCTGCGGATCAGGCGGCGCAGAAATGAGTGAATGTATGAACTATCCTACCCTTTATAGAAAACGTATTATGCCCGATGAATGTGTCCTCCTCAAAGATGACATAATCATCAGCTGCAGTGAGGATACTCTTCTCACCAGATGGAACGCCATCCGGCCAAAAAAAGATTTGCACCACGGCTATTCCTGCTATTTTCTAAAAGAGGGGATAAAGCTGAGTAAATTTTACCGTAAAGACAATTCCCTTATGTACTGGTATTTTGATATCGTAGAATACGATTATGATAAAGAAAACAACTCTTTGACTTCCCTTGATTTGCTGGCAGATGTCATTGTCTATCCGGATGGCTTTGTAAAAGTATTGGATTTGGATGAACTTGCGGAAGCTTTGGGAAAAGGCACTTTATCGGAAGAACTGCTCAAAAAATGCCTTTTCCGTCTCAATAAACTGCTGGAAACCATCTATAGCGGCCAATTCCCTGCGTATCAAAAATATATTGATGATGCGGAAAATTAATCCAGTACCAAACAGGAAAACCACGCTTTCAAAAAGTCCGCTGTAGTGCTATATTCTTTCCAACAGCGGAAGGTTATCCCGCTCGCCTACCAAAGGGCTATTCATAACCCTGAATTTTCGATTGGTTTCCCATATCCGCTTCACAGCAGAGAAATTTTCATCCGGTGCAAGGAGCAGCTCTGCCAAATTGTCCAACTCACAAAAATCATCTTCGGAAAGGGTTTCAAATTTTTCGTCCACATAGCAGGGCTGGAACAGATAAGATATCTCATCGTTCATCAACGCATGAAAATCATAAAAAAGATAACGGATAACCGCCTTCAAAGAACACGTTCCCAAACAGTCGGCGTATACAAACTCCGTACCCTTTGTCCTTCCCCTGCGGATATCCAGCCACGCTTTGGCCGCCCAATCGAACTCCCCCTCCTTCATATCATATTGCGTTACTGAAGCCCCTGCTAACATCCCCTCATAAAAACCGTCCGCATCTATGGTAATCCAACGGTTTTCCCTATCGCTCCAAATTTGATTAATCCAGTGATCCATGGAAACCCCTTGCCTAAAGTAAGGGGCAAAACCTGCACGGCTCCTGCAGGGAATCCCTTTCGCTTTATAAATAGCAGAAACCAATACCGACACATATCGGCAAGTCAATATCATTTTATTTTCCGTCTGCCTGTCCTTCACAAATCCACGCGGATCCAGACGGAACAGTTCCGCAGCAATTGCCGGAGCAGTAAGAAAGATATCATCCTCACATCTGGCTCTATACCAGGGATACCTTGTCATATCGCCATAACGGAGGTCCGCATTGGCATTGGTATTTCCTTCCCGTAAAGTAACTCGGTGGACAATCTGATGGGAAATCAGATTCCCCAGTTCTTCGGGTTCATCAGGGAGACTGCAAAAATAAGTTTCATACAGTCCGGCATATGTATAAGGCCCGGTTTCAAGATAGTGTTTTTTCAATTCAGCATTCATATTTTTCTCCATTTCTGCGCAGCCTTTGTGACCCGGCACTTCCGGGTCTTTGCGCCTAACAAGTTTGTGGATGCCGCGCAGACACAAACTTGTTATCTCCTATTCCTGTTCTTCACTTTCCTGTTTAGTATAAAAACCAGGAGAAAAATATTCTCGATTTTTCTTGCTCAGATTTGTCGGTATTTTATTTAGATATGTTTTAATAGAAAATGTGCCCGCCTATCTGTATCCCGCTCAATCCTTCAATTGGTGTACGGAAATAAACGCAGTTCCCCACATTCGTATTCCCGCTCATGGCGGCATCCGCTGCCTGGTAGCAGCTGGCCGTGGCAGAACCGCCTGCCAAGGCAGCCGCCAGCCGCCCGCTGGCCACCGGGGAAAACTGGCCGCCTTGATAGATTACCCCTACTACGGAATCCGGATATACGGAACTGAGGACGCGGTTAATGACCACAGAACCAACCCCCAACTGCCCGGCATAGCTTTCCCCTCCGGCTTCGCAGTAAATCAGGTTGGCCAGCAGATATCTATCCCCTTCCGCAAAACTCACTTCCGAAATATCCCTCCAGGCCGACTGGGCCGCCAGCTGGGACAGGCGGATTTCTTCTGCCAGCTTTTCCTGCAGTTTCTTAATGTTCTCTTCTTGTTCTACCAATTGCTGTTCATATGCAAGGGCTTCCGACTCCGCCTGGGAAATTTCGTTCTTTTTCCCCGCCACGCTGGTAGAAGTCTGGCTTACCAGGCCGGATACCTGGCTTTTTTGCACCTCAACCTGTGCCCTATATTCCTCCAGTTCCTCTTGTTCCTCTTCCAGCCTGGCTTCCACCTCTTCAATTTGTTCCTTTATTTCTATATATTCTTCCAGCTTTTTGCGGTCATAGGCAGACAGCTGCTCGATATAATCACTGCGGTTAAGTAAATCGGCAAAACTGGCCGATGAGAAGAACATTTCCAGCATAATATAGTCCTGCGTTTCATACATGAACTGAATCCGTTTCTTCATGCATTCATACTGCCACTCTTCTGTCGCCCTCGCATCTGCCAATTCCGCTTTCGTTACCTCTATCTCCGCTTTTTTATCCTTTATCTGGGCTTCCAGTTCTTCCAGCTTGGCGCTTACCTCCTGAAGCTGGTTATTCAGCGTATTCAGCTTTCCCTGCAATGCGTTTTTTTCTTCATTCAGGTCTTCCAGATCTTCTTTCGTCTGCCCCAATTCGGCTTCTGTTTTTTTCTTTTCTTCTTCTGCCTCCTGCAGCTTCTTTCTAGTGGACGCTGTTGCATGCACCCTCTCCGTATCCGTCTCAAAGAAGCCCCCTATCAGCAGCAGTAATGCCAGTACTGCTGCCGCCCTTCGTTTTCCCGTACAACTCATCATCCTACCCGCCTTATAATTACTCCGTAATTATTCTCAGAACATCATTAGGTATATCGTTTCCCCTCATATTGCAGACTAGCCAAATCCCGGAAAACTACATTTGCCCTTACATATCCAGTTCTACCTTGCGTCCGGTTCTCTGGTATTGGTAATACCTCACCCCTGCTGCATCCAGCATTCTCTTGGATGCCTTCGTACTCGGCGAATCTGCGTATTTATCGCTGTCATATACAATTGTCTTTATCCCTGCCTGGATAATGGCCTTAGCACATTCGTTGCAGGGAAATAATGACACATATATCTTTGCCCCTTCTAAACTGCCGCCCCGGTAATTCAGGATAGCATTCAGTTCACTGTGGGTTACGTAGGAATATTTTGTATCGCCTTCTTTCCCTTCCTTATTCCAAGGAAATTCATCATCTGAACATCCTGCCGGGAAGCCGTTATAACCCATAGATAATATCTTGTTATCTTCACTGACAATACAAGCGCCCACCTGCGTATGCGGATCTTTGGAACGCAGACCCGACAGCATGGATACCCCCATAAAATATTCATCCCATGAGATATAGTCTTGCCTTTTCATCATTTCCTCCATCTTTGCACCATTCTTGCATATAACACATAAATGCCGCACAAGCAAAATGTCATTTCCGCGAAAGCCAAATTCTTCCTTGCAGATATCATAGTCTATTTCGTTCCATATATCCTGTCGCCGGCGTCCCCAAGCCCTGGTACAATATATCCGTGGTCATTCAGTTTTTCATCCAAAGCGCCGATGTACATATCCACATCAGGATGCGTCTTCTGCATCCGCTCTACCCCTTCGGGCGCAGCTATAATGCACATGAAATGGATATTTTTACATCCTTTATCCTTCAACATCTGAATGGCCGCTACAGACGATCCGCCCGTTGCCAGCATCGGATCTACCACAAATACTTCCCTTTCCGCACAGTCCGCCGGAAGTTTGCAATAGTACTCTACCGGCTCTAAGGTTTCCGGGTCTCTGTACAGGCCGATATGCCCTATCTTTGCCGCCGGAATTAATTCCAGTACGCCGTCCACCATCCCTAAGCCAGCGCGCAGGATAGGGACAATCGCCATCTTTTTCCCCCTTAAGGCCATCACTGTTGCCTCACAAATAGGCGTTTCTATCTGAACCTCCGTCAATTTCAAATCCCTAGTGGCTTCATAGCAGATTAACATGGCAATTTCGCTAATCGTCTGCCTGAAATCCTTCGTTCCGGTCTGTTTCCTTCTGATATAACCGATTTTGTGCTGAATTAACGGGTGATCCATAACTACTACTTTTGCCATATTTTTCTCCATTTCTGCGCGGCTTTTGTACCCCGGCATTTCCGGAACTTTACGCTTGTCAAGTTTGTGGATGCCGCACAGACACAAACTTG
>BLLT01000200.1 GCA_011958945.1 Lachnospiraceae bacterium
AAGCTGTGAGAATATTCTGACAATATATTTTGTTCAAAGCCAAACATGCCAAGCACTGCAGCAAGCCCCAAAGCAGAAAACACTCGGGCAAAGGCCCTCCTGTTTCCTACTGTCTTGCTTCCATGGCATGAAAAGGCTTTTCACAAGAATATATTGTCAGAATATTCAGCAAGTTTATTGGTATCGCAATTACCTAACTCACACACATACAGAAAGGATTGCACCATGCGCCTGCTACTCGTAGAAGATGACAAAAAACTGAACTATTCTTTAAAATATCAGTTAGAAAAGGAAAATTTTGTTGTGGACTCCTGCTTCGATGGCGAGGAAGCCCTCTTTTATGCCAGCCAGCACATCCACGACGTTATCCTGCTGGACCGGATGCTCCCTCTGCTGGACGGCACAGAGCTTCTCGCCCAAATGCGGCAGAAGAACAACAATACACCCGTTATTCTCATCACCGCCCTTGGCACTTTAAATGATAAAATCACCGGCCTGGATCTGGGGGCCGATGACTATTTGGTCAAACCTTTCGAATTTGAGGAACTTCTGGCCCGCATCCGGTGCGTAACCAGACGTTCCCCGCTTATCCGGGGCGATGATACCCTTTCCATAGGTGATTTGGTCCTGCATATCGGAGAGAGCCGTTTAAGCGGCCCCAAAGCCTCCTGCAGCCTGTCCAAAAAGGAAAACGAGCTTTTCCAGTGCTTTTTACGAAACCCGGAACAAACCCTTACCAGGGAACAGCTGCTGGCGAAAGTCTGGGGACTGGATACGGATATCGAAGACGGCAACCTGGACAACTATATCCACTTTTTCCGCCGCCGTCTGCAAACCGTAGGCAGCGCCGTGGCCCTACGCACCGTCCGGGGCGTGGGATATAGCTTACAGCTGCCGAAACCTTGACACATACTCCGGCACATTGTTTCGAAGCCCCTCCAAAACGAGAACTTTGCATACACTGTATCCAAGGCATGAACATTCCTTCCGATACAGCCCATCCCATATAAAGCATTGACCCCATATACCGCAATACCACCAGAAAGGCCATCCCATGTTCCGTAAAGTCCATTACCTCCTGACACTGCTTTGTGCCGGTATTACCGCCTCCATACTGCTTGTTATGTCCCTCATCTATCTTTATGTTTCGGAAACCAGCCTGACACAAAGCCAGTTTCTGTCTTTTCAGCATGCCATGGACAACCTGATCAATAATTTCCGCCAGCAGCGTGTCATCAACCATGAATGGCTGGCCCAGACGGAAAAAAACAATGCCTGCTCCATACGCATCACCGACAACGGGATTCCTCTGCTTTTCAGCCAAAAAAAGGAAGACCCTGTGTTCAGGCAGACAGAAGAAGAAGCGCTGGATTATTTTTATACTTCCTTTGCTGTGGGGGACTTGCCTGACGAGGAAGAACAAATCCTGCATTTTACTTTCCCCTTTACCTCTTCCTCGAAAGAAAACTATTATGCATGTTTCGCCCGGATAAGCAGCGGAGAACAGCATACGGAACTCCTCATTCTCCATCCTATCAAGGATTTAGATGAAAAAATAAAAACACAGCGCATCCATTTCGCCCTTATCGACATGGCCGCTGTCTTTTTGCTCACCCTTTTTTCCTTCTTTTTTACAAAAAAACTGCTTTCCCCCATTGAGCGCAGCCGCAAGGAGCAAATCCAATTCGTGGCCGCTGCTTCCCATGAACTGCGCACTCCGCTGGCAGTCATCCTTTCCTGCGTCTCTGCCGTAAAAAAGGCCGCACCGGAAGAAAAAGAGGGCTTCTTGGCCACGATTTCCTCCGAAGGGCAGCGGATGTCACGCCTGATTAACGACATGCTGCTGCTTTCCCAGGCGGATGCCCACACCTTCCCTGTCTGCCCCAAACCCACCGAATGCGACACTCTGCTTTTAAATTCCTATGAAGCCTTTGAGCCTATGGCCAGGGAAAAAGACATCTCCATGACGATTTCCCTGCCTCCTGCCGGCCTTCCTCCCTGTTTATGCGACGGGGAGCGTTTTAACCAGATTACCGCCATCCTGCTTCATAATTCCATAAGCTATACGCCAAAGGGAGGTACCATTTCGTTATCCCTATCCTTAAATACCGTCAAAAAGCCGGAACACCTTACCCTGTCCGTGGCGGACAGCGGCATCGGAATTCCCGATGAGGAGAAAGAAAAAATCTTCCGCCGCTTCTACCGCTTAGACCAATCCCGCAGTGAAAAAGACCATTTCGGACTGGGCCTGTCCATCGCTTTCGAAATCGTCCGCTCCCTGGACGGCACTATTCGCGTAACGGACACCCCCGGGGGCGGCAGTACTTTTTCCGTCTGCCTGCCTTTTCGTCCGGCGGCTAATGAGGAAACTCCTGCAGAACAGTAAAATCCTGCCAGGCAATGAATTGGAATCAGGGTTTCCTGTTTTCCTTTTCCGCAATGCAGTACGGAGCACTAGCCCAGTGCAACATCCAGAATCATCATTATGACAAACCCCGCCGCAAAGCCCAGCGTTCCCATATTGGAATGCGCCCCTTCTGCGGACTCCGGAATCAGTTCTTCCACCACCACATACAACATAGCTCCCGCTGCAAATGCAAGGGTATAAGGAATAAAAGGTGTCATCTGCTCCGCCAGAAGCAATGCCACCACTGCCGCAACGGGCTCCACCGCCCCTGACATCGTTCCCATAAGAAAAGCCTTCCCCTTCCCCAACTCTTCTTTTAAGGGAAGGGATATAATAGCCCCTTCCGGAAAGTTCTGTATGGCAATCCCCACCGACAACGCAAGCGCACCGGCCATGGTAATGGGGCTTCCCCCGGCCATTGCCCCAGCCAATACGATTCCTACGGAAGCACCTTCCGGAATATTATGAAGCGTCACTGCCAAAATCAGCATCGTTGACTTTTTCCAGTTACTTTTGACCCCTTCCTGCTCTTCACTGTCCAAATGCAAATGGGGCACCACCCTATCCAGAACGAGCAGGAATAAAATACCCAGAAGGAATCCCGCCGCTGCCGGTATGAACGCAAGTTTCCCCATACCTTCCGACAAATCCATTGCCGGAATCAGCAAAGACCAGACCGAAGCCGCCACCATCACCCCCGCAGCAAACCCTAGCATAGTCTTACGCACCGTAGCGTTCATCTCCCCCTGCAGGAGAAACACACACGCTGCCCCCAACGCTGTTCCTAAAAACGGAATCCCCAAACCAACTGCCACATTTATACTCATATCTTAAAAGTACTCCTTTCCTTAATGCTATGCCACTTCTTTCTTCAAATCATACCCCAATTCCATCTCATCCATAATAAATTTATGCCCTTGAAGATATTTTGCCAAAGAAGCCAGCATATCCTTCACTTCCTTTTTCCAGTTTTCGTTATAATAAAGACGCGCCTCTCCTGTGGCCGCCCATGTCTTCCTCTTATAAAAAACCTGAAAATCCATCAGCAGTAAGGTCTTCTTTCTGTCGCGGATAAAATAACCGTCTTTTTTCACAAACACTTCCAATACACAAATATAATCTTCCGGTTTCCCGCTTTCCATGAGGCCTTCTTCCACTCCCTGTTCCGTGTCCTTTTCCCTATTCTGCACTGCGCACTGCTTTTTTCCCTCATTTTGCCCAATGCCCTGTCTGTTCCCCGCCACATCGCATATTCTGCTTTCTTCCGGCTGTATCTGCATTTCGGGGTCTATTCGGCTGCCGTAATATTCCGCAAAGCCAAAGAAGAGTTCCGCCCCCAGTTTCTTGTTCTTTTCCATCCACTTTTCTATCATATCCCAGGCTTGTCCATATACCTCCCTGGACAGTCCGGGCAATTTTTCTTCCTCGATCGGTTCCTGGAAGATGATATCCGTCAATTCCCTTTTCGTATTTTTTTCCATCTCCAGAGGAACCCCATTGTCATACAGATACCAAAGCATGACATCCGCGTTCTGCATGCTTGTTTCCAGCCGGCACAAAATCCTTCCTTTTTTATCATAAAGCCGCAAATCATCCCGCCCTCCGGAAGGATTAGATACCGCTTTTACGGAAGCGATGTCCTCCAGGGCAAACTGCCTGGCCCTTCCCAATGTGCTGCTGTAGTAGAGCCGGTTTTCCTTTACCGCCAGCTGCCTGTTTTTCACTTCCATACACACCCAAATCCCAAGTCCGAAAATAGCCATTATGATTCCATAGACCCATAACGGTATAGCTGACACATGGTACAATATTTCCAAAATCAGGATAAAAATCCCCGCCCCTATCATCCATATACCTATTCCATACCCTATTTTATGCTGCCGTACGGTAAAATCCCTTTCCTCCTCATCCGGTAAACCCGCCTTTTTCCCAAAAAACATCTTCTATCTGCCTTTCTCCCTTTTCTCCTCCATTCGGACTGCGGAACAGAAATGTTCCCATCCTCTCGTAGTGACTTACAACGCTGTGGCGTAATTTCCTATTATATATAATAGTATATCCAAAAATCCCTCCGGCCATGGAGGGATTTTCTTTTTGCATAAATAGTAAAAAGTATTAAGCAGAACGATAAGCCGGGTTATGTCGTGAATGATCATCTATCTAGAATTACCGTTACCGGCAATTTCAAGCGACCTACCTGAAAGCAGGCCGGGCAAGCCTGTCGCTTTCTATTTGGTCTTGCTTCGGATGGGGTTTACATGGCTCCGCCTGTTGCCAAACGGACGGTAGTCTCTTACACTGCCTTTCCACCCTAACCAGCAGTTCGGCATGGGCCGAACTGCGGCGGTTTATTTCTGTTGCACTAGCCTTGGAGTCGCCTCCACCGGACGTTATCCGGCATCCTGCCCTGTGAAGCCCGGACTTTCCTCACCCGCACTCTTTTGAGATGCGGCCGCGATCATTTATTCTACTTAATACTTTCTGTCAATATTATAATATGAATTCTCTCTGTTATCAATGGGCTATCATACTTACGATGCTGCCCATATCCCGCAAATAGCGATGAGCATCTGAAACATGCTTTGGGAAATCATACATGAAAACAGCTTCCCCCTATGAACTCCCTGCAAATCGAATTCTTCGGAAGGTTATCGCTGCTGACCCCGATAAAATATTCCAGGAATTTTAACAGCCTTTTCGCCTCATAATATTCCGGCTCGCCTTTGCCAATGCCAAACAGCAGGGGCTCCGCATATTGCTTTAACACCGCCAACTCATAAATCAATACGGAATTGAACATAGCATCCGCACTCTCCTGGAAGGGGAAAATATATTCTTCCTCCCCTTTCCTCACCGAAGGCCACATTCCTATAGTGCGTTTGGCCGGCGTTCCCCGCGTTCTGGCATCCCTCACCATGCGGCGAAGCAGACGCCCGTCGGTGGTGGGAATCCGGTTATGGTCATCAATATTAATACTGGTAAGTGCACTGATATATATCTTATATTTGCTGGCATTGGGCAGGGCATATGACATGGCATCGTTCAGCCCGTGAATGCCTTCTAACACAAGAATATCCTCCGCCCCCAGCGTCTTCACATTTCCTCTGTATTCCCTCTGCCCTGTCTTGAAATTAAAGCTGGGCAGTTCTACGGTTTTCCCCGCCAGCAAATCCAGCATATCTTTATTAAACTGCTCTACATCAATTGCTTCCAGACACTCAAAGTTATAATTCCCATTTTCATCTTTCGGCGTATTTTCCCTGTTAACAAAATAATCATCCAACGCAATAGGGTGGGGGGTCAGGCCGTAAGTGCGCAGCTGGATGGAAAGGCGATGGGAAAAAGTAGTTTTCCCGGAAGAAGAAGGCCCTGCAATCATCACGAATTTTACGCCGCCCCTTTTCACAATATCTTCCGCAATTTCTCCAATCCTCCGCTCCTGCAAAGCTTCCTGCACCAAAATCATATCATTGATATTCCCTTCACAGATCCGGTCATTCAAATCCCCTATTGTTCCGATATGCTGCATATTCCCCCATTCATCGGACTGCTTCAATGTCTCGAACAGCTTTTTCCTGGGCTCTGCCTCCGGCATCCGATCCGGTGTCTGCGCCTCCGGAAGCAGCAGCATCAGGCCGTCCTCATAGGTCAGCACTTCAAAGTGCTCCACATATCCTGTACTGGGAAGCATATATCCATAATAGTAATCATAATATCCGTCCAGACAATATACATTTACGTATGAACTCCTCCTGTACCGGAAAAGCTTCTCCTTCTCCTTCATCCCCTGGCTGCGGAAAAGTTCCACCGCATCGTTAATAGGATAGGTCTTTTTCGTATAAGGAAGATTCGCTTCCACCAGTTCCCGCATCCGGCCGTTCAGCCTGTCTACAAGCTCCTGGTTCAGGATGATGTCCCCTTTCACGCTGCAATAGTAACCCGGTCCTATGGCGAACTCCACTTTCACCTTTTCCAGTTCCCCTTCCCCCGTCACGTCCTGCAGCGCTTTTACCATAAGCATAATCGCAGACCTTACATAGGTTGCGTGCCCTGCCGGTGTGCTCATGGTAAAAAAGGAAACCTCACAGTCTTTTTTTACCCTTTTGAATAATTCCCTGATTTTCCCGTTCACCGTAACCAGGGCAATCCTGCTGTCATAATGCCCCTGATATTCCTTCGCTATGGTTTCATAAGTTGTACCTGCTTCGTACTCCTTCTTTTCACCGTTCACCGTTACTGTAACCATAGTCCTTACGCACCTCCTTTTCTCATATTATTTCCAAAACACGGCAGTCGGTGGATTCCCCTCCGGTCTTGCGGCATATGCGCTTTTTCGCATCCCCACTGTCTATTTTAGCATTTCCGCTGCCTGCTGCTTTTGCTTTATCTTTGCGTTGTCCTTGCTTTATCCTTGCCTTATCTTTGTTTTATCTTTATTTTATCTTTATTTTTTATACCATCACCCAGAACGGATTTTTCTCCCTGGCCGCAAAAACAGCTATCTGGGGAAATTCCCTCCGGATATATTCCATCATATAAGGCACAAAAATCTTTTCCAGCCCGAAATGGCCCGCATCAATAACCGCCAGACCCTGAGCCATGGCATCCAGCCCTTCGTGGTGCTCGATATCCCCTGTAATCAATACCTCCGCACCAGCCTCCACCGCAGGCCGTATCATGGATTTGCCGGATCCCGGCGATACCGCAGCACATTCGATGGCCATACTTCTATCCCCATAAATTTTTATACTTTCCAGATGAAAAACATCTTTTACATAAGAAGCACATTCCTCCAAAGTCATAACCTGGGGAAGCCTGCCGTATCTGCCGATGCCCTCCTTGGCAATCTCATCTTCATATGTGATGCTCAACACATGCCTGTCTTTTAGACGGATTTCATCCGCCGCCGCATCCGCCATCCCCATCACGTCGAAGTTAGTATGCATGGCATAATAACTAATATCATGCCCAATCAGCTGCACCAGCCGTCTTCCGATAAAATCATCCGTATTGATTTTCTTCATCGGTGAAAAGATCAGCGGATGATGAGTCAGCAGCATATCCGCTCCGTTCCGCACCGCTTCCTCCACCACTTCGTCGGTAGCATCCAAAGCTATGCAGATTTTCTTTACCTGCTTATCTCTCCTTCCGGCCAGCAGCCCCACATTGTCCCAGCTTTCCGCAAACACAGGTGCACAAAGCTGTTCCAGGCTTTCTATGATAATACTGCATTCCACACTATTTTCATTTCCCATAAGCTGTCCCCCTTTCGCAGGGCAAGGCTTTTGCCGCCTGCATCCTATAAGGTAAAAAGAATTGGCCCAGCGGCCAATTCCAAAG
>BLLT01000201.1 GCA_011958945.1 Lachnospiraceae bacterium
CGTGCGCCGGGCGTCCGTCGGCTTGCTGACACATTTCATTTGGACGCCCGTGTGCATAAAGGGCTTTTGACACCTGAATCCTATAAGGTTAAAAAACGGCCAAAGCATCCCCAATGCCCCAGCCGCTACTGTTCCCACAGTTAAAAAATAAGTTCCGTTCAATCATCGATAAAATTCTTCCTCGCCTTCGCAGAAGCCACCGCAAAGCAGATAATCACAACTAAATATCCCCCGGTAGCAACCAGCGAAAGATATCCCGGCCAATTCATCCAAGTGCTTAATACGCCCACCGCTCCTACTGCAACGGCCAGCCCGCCGATGATAAGAACCCTTGCATACATGTATTTGATAAAACCTTCTTTATCTTTTATCCTGTTTACGTCCACATCCTTGCTCACAATAACCCCTGTTTTTATCTCACCGGTCTGTTTCATATTGATACCTGTGTAAACAAGATACAATCCGCTCAAAATAATCAAGTAATCGAATAAATTAGTACCCATATTTTCCTCATTTCAGTATTTTCGTGACAGTTCCGCCATTGCTTTCCCGCTGCACATTTTCTTGCCGCTGTCCGGCATACAATCGAATGATTCAGGCCAAAAAAGCTTCCGAAACTTCTCTATAATCCCAAAAACGTTTCCACCGCCTGCTTCATCTCGTCTTTTTCGCAGACATGGTCATGTACCACCGGTGCTGAGCGTATTTCCTCAATTGCCTTTGGCACAGCCACCTTGGAAAGGGAAGACAGTTCGTCCACCAAATCAAAATCGCCCATAGCATCATACTTTTCATCAATGGCCTTCATCACGCTCCGGGTAAATTTATAAGGGCTGGCCGTAGAAGCAATAACCGCCGGGGTCTTATCTCCGGTCTCCTCCGCATATTTATGGTATACGCAAGCAGCTACCGCCGTGTGGGTATCTATGATATATCCGCTTTCTTTCTGTATTGCCCGGATAGTCTGGGCCGCCTCCTCTTCCGATGCAAAACCGCCAAAGAAATCCGTAAGCTTTTCCCTCATTTCCTGAGTAATCTCATATTTTCCCGCTCCGCCCAAAGCGTTCATGTAATCCCTGTTCTTTTCCGGGTCATCACCCGCTATCCTGTAAACCAGCCGCTCCAGATTACTGGAAATCAGGATATCCATGGACGGGGAACTGGTCAGGACGAACTCCCGGTTCTTATCATACACTCCTGTGCGGAAGAAATCATACAGCACCTTATTGTCATTGGAAGCACAAATCAGTTTATTTATGGGCAGCCCCATATTTTTCGCATAAAAAGCAGCCAAAATATTGCCGAAGTTGCCAGTGGGAACTACCACATTTATCTTATCCCCTTCTCCAATCTTCCCATCTGCCAAAAGTTTCCCATAAGCGTACACATAGTATACAATTTGGGGAACCAGACGGCCGATGTTAATGGAATTGGCAGAAGAGAACTGATACCCTTGCCTGTCCATCCTTTCCGCCAGTTCTTTGTCGGCAAAAAGTCTCTTTACCCCGCTCTGGGCATCATCAAAATTGCCGTGAATGCCCACCACATATGTATTTTCCCCTTTCTGGGTTACCATCTGCCTTTCCTGGATGGGGCTGACGCCGCTCTTGGGGTAAAATACGATTATCCTCGTTCCTTCCACCCCTGCGAAACCGGCCAGGGCAGCTTTCCCCGTATCCCCGGATGTGGCTGTCAGAATGACAATTTCATTTTTCACCTTATTTTTCCTTGCCGATGCAATCATCAAATGAGGTAAAATGGATAAAGCCATATCTTTAAATGCAATGGTTGCGCCGTGGAACAATTCCAGGAAATAGACGCCGTCCGCCTGCACCAAAGGCGCAATCTCCGCCGTATCGAATTTGGAATCATAGGCGTTTGCAATACAGATTTTCAACTCTTCCTCCGTAAAATCCGTCAGGTACAGGCTCATAATTTCATAAGCCACTTCCTGATAGGTCATCCCCGACAACTCTTTCAGACTCTTTGGCAATGCCGGTATATGGTCCGGCACAAACAGGCCGCCGTCATCGGACAGCCCCTTCAAAATGGCTTCCGAAGCCTTAACCTGAATTTTATTATTCCTCGTACTATTATATAAAACTTCCATTATGGTTTCCCTCTCTATTCCGTCCAGTTCCGCAAGAACCCTTCCAACGCCTTTTTCACGCAGAGCAGTTTTCTGCCTGCTCCGCAGTCATGAAATTCTTTGGGCATCGTTCGGGTTCTCACTGTTTTCCAGTTTTGCAAGCCGGCAATAATATTCAACGCTACTCATTATAGCACAAAACCTACCGGTTCGCAATCAAGAAAAAAACTCATGTCCACCATACGAGAACAACAGGGTAAGGCTGTTGTCAAACCATTTCATCCTCTCCGGGTCCGCATATTTACGTGCAGCAAAATAGAGGGCTCCCTCCGTAATATCCTCGCCGTACAAAACCCTCTTTACCGCCTCTTTTGTATCTTCGCTGACCTTCACCTCCGAAAGACGCCCGTCCTTCACCGGGGAAAACTGAACTGTACCGTTCCCCCTCTGGAATACCACTTCCTTCACGGTGTTTGGGAATTTACTGCTTTCCACCCGGTTCATAATCACACCGGCCACCAGCATTTTCCCCTTCATATCCTCACATCCGGCCTCCGCTTCCACAATCTTCAACAATACATCATAGTCCTCCTGGGATAAGGTATATTTAGCTTTCCGCTCCAAAACGCTGTAGTCCACAACCCTCTGCCCGGAAGAAGCTTCCGCTACCATTCCCATAAAACTGGAAGCATCCAGGCCGGCCCTCTCCTCCATAAATCGTATTTGAAAAGCCGGTGTCGATGCAATGCGGTTAATCTGCAGTTCTTTCAGGTTAAACCAGGATACCGCAAAAATCCCCTGGCACAGAATCAGCATCATGATACTCTTTTTATACTTATACATTTTTCCATCCTCTTTGATTCTATCAGTTCCGTCAAATTACATTTTTGAAACAGCTTGTATTTAAAATACTTCTGTCATAAAAATGTAACACTTCTTTAATATTTTATACAAAGAGTATTGGAATTATTTCTAAAAAATTTCTAAATTTGTATTTTTTTTCTGTTTTTGTGTAGTCCGCACAAAATTACGGCCCAATGTGACATCCTTGGACATATTTCCACATCCGCTGCTTGCGGAATTTTTCACGGTCATCGCTGACAGCGGCATGTTTTCCGGCAGTATCAGTATTATACCTTCAACACCTGCCTATTTCTCTCCATAGTCCACAAAGCAGATATTCAAATCCACATCACCTTCCACGCCCGGTATATCCCCTTCTGTGGTATACTGCCACATCTGGAATTTGTACGGGTAATCCGGAATATCTTTCTGCTGGGAAAGCCAGATGTCATAGTCGGTCAATTTGGTCAGATTGATTTCCTTAATCAGCCATTCCTTCGTTCCATAAATCATCGGCTTGTAGCCCGCCGCCTTAATATTTTCCAGAAAAGCCCTTGCTACCGCAGTTTTCTCTTCCTTGGAAAGGATTTCCACCCTGGCCTTATCGTTCTGTACATATTCCATATCGAAGGCCACAGGATAAGTAATATTACGTTCTGTCAGCGTCTGAATAATAAAATTGGATTCCTCCACCGCTTCCTCTGCCGTTATGGCCTGGGAAAAGAAATACACCCCGATATCCAGACCCGCCTCGGAAGCTTTATTCATATATTCCTCAAATTTTTCATCCAGCAAAATCTGTCCGCTGCCATAGCCCCTCGCACCTAACCGCAGCATGACAAATTCAATCCCCGATTCCTTCAATGCATGGAAATCCACATCTCCATTATATTTGGACAAATCCGCCCCCAAATAGGAGATGCTCCTTCCGTCCTCATAATAGGCCATTTTATCCGCCCGCATCTGCATCTTCGTATAGTCATAGGTATTCTGCTCCAAATAGGGGTTGATAAGCACCCACTCCTCCGTGCCGTCCGCATAGGTGAGCAGCGTATGCTTCCCATCCTTGGAAGGGTCTTCTTCTGCCGCCTTTTTTTCCTCTTCTTCCGCTAACGCCTTTGCTTCTTCATCATAACGGGCTGCCTTATCTTTTTCTTCTCCGGCCGCAATTCCGGCATTTCCTGTATTTCCCGTATTTCCGGCACCGGCAGCGTCTCCCGCTCCGATTCCCGCTGCAAGCTCCTCTTTCTCCGGGTACATATCCCAGAAGTCCAAATCCGATGCGGTCAGTTTATTTTCCTGATAAAGCCGCTCTACCTCCTGCATGCTTTTTCTTCCTGCAAATCCCACCACCGGAACTTGCTCGGTTACCGCCTCCTGGGCATCCTCTCCACCCTCTCCCGGGTTCTCCCCCGTACCGGCCTGCTCCCCTGTGCCGTCTTCGTGCTCCAAAGCAAGCACCGTTGTTTCCTTCTCCTGCTCCTGCTGTCTGAGACGCTGCCGCCTCGCTTCTTCCTGCTTATTGGTAAAGACCACCACTCCAAGAATGAGTAGAACGGACAAACTGACCCCCATCAGCATATACTTCATGGATAAGCTTGCATTTCTTTCCTCATTGTCACCAGGTAATCTCATATAGTTCCTCCCTTTCTATGGAATGTAACAGTTCGGAAAAGTCCGAACTGTTACCGGATATCTACTTCTGATACTTTAATTAATTTAACATGAAATGAAAAAGTTCGCAATGGTTTTATCAGGCAGCAATTCAACCATAGGTTGAGTTGCTGCCTGACATTCTCTTCCTCCGTTATTGCGATGTAAGCCCGACTATACTATTATAAAGATACATCGCAGATATAAATTATCAAAAAGCGTAAAACCTGCGCAGAATCGAGGGAAAATGAACCAACTCAAAACAGGGGATATAATAGGAAGCAAACGGAAAGAACTGGGTTTCACCCAAAATCAGCTGGCCAAAATGCTCAACATATCGTTTCAGGCCGTATCGAAATGGGAAAATAACACGGCATATCCCGATATCGAAATGCTCCCCAAACTGGCGGCGGCGCTCCATACAACAGTTGACAGGCTACTGGGATATCAGGGCGCGGCAGCCGATTATGACAGCCGTTACGATACGGAAGAATATTACTGGGGGCTTACGCCCAACCATATTTGCTATGACATCATGAAATTCCTCCCGCCGGTTAAGCCATACCGCGTATTGGATATGGGATGCGGGGAGGGTAAGGATGCTGTCTTCTTTGCCAAATGCGGTTATAACGTATCCGCCTTCGATATTTCAGAGCAGGGGATTGAGAAAGCCAGGAACTTGGCCGGGCATAATAAAGTAAATGTGAATTTCTTCAAGGCGGATATTATTGACTACCGCTTTGACGGAGAATATGATATTATTTTTTCCAGTGGGGTACTTCATTATATCCCGCAGCCAAAGCGGAAAGAATTTTGCGAAAGCCTGAAATCCCATACTTCGGCTATCGGGATAAATGCCCTGAACGTATTTGTCCAAAAACCTTTTATTCCCTGTGCACCGGATAGTACAAAGGAAGAGGAATCCAAAGGGCTTTGGTATTCCGGAGAACTGTTCCAGTATTACCATGACTGGTTATTTCACACTTGCAAGGAAGAAATATTTGACTGTGACAGCGGCGGCATCCCACATAAGCATTGTATGGATACCCTTATTGCCCAAAAGGGAACATTCCCGTTTAACTCACTTTAAAAGGGAGTATGAGCCACCCCTGCAGATGAAAGGACACTTTATGCAAAAACATATTTTCTTACCCTTCCTATTCACCCTGATTTTCTTACCCTTCCTTTCATGCGCCCTTTTTCTCAACGGATGCGGCAGGCAGGCAGAACCCCTCTCCCGCACCGGGTTCTATTTCGATACGGTAGTAACCATTACCCTCTATGATAAACAGGAGGAAGCGCTGTTAGACCAATGCTTTTCCATGGCACAGTCTTATGAAAACATGTTCAGCAAGACCGTGGAAAACAGCGATATATGGAATATCAACCACGGAAACGGCCAGCCAGTCAGCGTAAGCGACAATACCCTGGCCTTGCTCCGTGCTGCCCTTTCCTATGCCCGGCTCACCGATGGCAAAATAGACCCTACCATCGGCCCGGTGACGCAGCTATGGGATTTCTCCGCCTCTTCTGACGGCCTCATACCCTCCCGGGAGACTTTGGCAGAAGCCTTATCCCATGTAGGATATGAAAACATACTCATAGACGGCAATCAGGTATGCCTTTCTGACCCTCAGGCCCAAATTGATTTGGGCTTTATTGCCAAAGGCTATATTGCCGACAGGATGAAGGACTACCTCCTCTCTCAGGGCGTAAAAAGTGCCACCATCAACCTGGGCGGCAATGTGCTGGCCATCGGCAGCCGGCCGGATGGCTCCCCCTTCCGAATCGGCATCCAAAAACCCTTTGCCCCGGAAGGCACTGTTGCCCTGGCTTTGCCTGTTTCCGATTTGTCTGTTGTTTCTTCCGGCATTTATGAACGCTATTTTGAAAAAAACGGCATAATTTACCATCATATTCTGGATACAAAAACAGGTTATCCCGTACAGAATAACCTGCTTGAAGTCACCATTCTCTCCCAATCCTCCATGGACGGGGATGCCCTCTCCACCACCTGTTTCCTTCTGGGCTCAGAGGACGGGATGGCCCTTATCGAATCCCTGGAAAACACCGAAGCCGTCTTCCTTATGTCCGACGGCTCCGTCCTTGCTTCCAGCGGGCTGGACTTGTAGTTCGATTTTATCCGTTCTCTACCGCTTCACAATAGATTTCCGCGGGCATTTCTCCGCGCAGGTGCCGCAGCCCGTACATTTTTCATAATCAATTGCCGCATTAAAGTCAGCCACCGTAACCGCCTCCGAAGGGCAGTTCTTTTTGCACAGCTGGCATCCGATACAGCTTACCGTGCAAGCTTTCATCGCCACCGGCCCCTTATCCTTGGAACTGCAAGCCACCGCATATGGCGCATCATAAGGAATCAGTTCTATCAAATGCTTCGGACATGCTTCCACACATTTGCCGCAAGCCTTGCAGGCCTCCTTATCCACCACAGCCACCCCATTTACCACATGAATGGCATCAAAGGGGCAGGCTGACACGCAGCTGCCGTAGCCCAGGCAGCCATAATTACAGGACTTGGGCCCGCCGTTCGGCACGAAAGCCAGCATTCTGCAGTCTTCAATCCCATGATATTCATAATCCGCTTTCGTCTTCTCGCAATCCCCCTGGCACTTGACAAAAGCCACCTTCCTTACCGACTCACCGGCCTCTACCCCCATAATGCCGGCAATCACTTTGCCTACCGGCTCGCCGCCCACCGGACATGCATTCACCGGTGCTTCCCCTTTAGCGATGGCCGCCGCCAGGCCGGAACAGCCTGGGAAACCGCAGCCCCCGCAGTTATTTCCCGGCAGCGCATTCAGCACCGCCTCTTCCTTCTCATCCACTTCCACTTTAAACTTAATGGCCGCAACGCCTAAGAACAGCCCTATGAAAAGACCTACCCCTCCGACGATTGCCGTTGCCGTAAGTACACCTGTTATCATCCTATTACCCATGCCCTTTCCGTTACCTGTAACTGTTTCCTTATTTATCCATACTCCATACAGGCACAATATTCGCAAGATGCATATAAAACTATATTATATTAAAATCCAAATCCACAATATTACACCGCCTTCATAACAGTTCAGGCAGCAATGTCACCAAGTTAGCACCATAGCCCAGCCGTGAGGAAAATAAAATGCTTAAGG
>BLLT01000202.1 GCA_011958945.1 Lachnospiraceae bacterium
GGGCGGATTCAGTGACAGCGAAGCCGGAAGGCCTAACTGTTACGTTTGTGTGGTTTTCCGGTATCAGTTTAGTCTGGAACTTGGTATTTGCTGCAAAGTAGGATTTTTAGATAGGAAATTATTCTACAGTGTTGTTAATTAATTATTGTTTCTTAATCGTTTTCGTATATTTGGTTTTTTTAATTAATCTGCCGTATTTTTTCATGTAAATTTTTTTTGTTTCTTATATCAAAAATCCTTGATTTTGTATGGATTATTTTATATAGTAAGGGTG
The DNA here is from genome assembly GCA_011958945.1 of Lachnospiraceae bacterium. GTDB lineage: Bacteria > Bacillota > Clostridia > Lachnospirales > Lachnospiraceae > Kineothrix. Next base: position 275 of record BLLT01000202.1, read on the forward strand.
AGGTGCAGAAACAAGGGCGGTGAATAAAATGGGCTGGATGGATGATTGTGCTTAAACGTTTTCGTTTGTGATTTTATTATATGTGTTAGTACGTTTTGCTTATGTATCGTCTATCTTTTGTTTCAGCATTTGCTGTTCTTCTTTGGGTATTGGGTTTTATTGTTTATTTGCCTGTATGGCAGGCGGGAATGGAGGATTCTATGAAGTATGGGTATTTTGATGATGGGAACAGGGAATATGTGATTACGGAGCCGAAAACGCCGCTGCCCTGGATCAATTATTTGGGGTGCGAGGATTTTTTCTCTTTGATTTCCAATACATGCGGGGGGTATAGTTTTTATAAAGATGCCAGGCTTCTGCGGCTGACCAGGTATCGTTATAATAATGTGCCTTATGATACAGGGGGGCATTATTATTATATTAACGATGGGGGTACTGTCTGGAATCCGGGGTGGCAGCCTTCTAAAACGGAGTTGGACGAGTATTCCTGCAGGCATGGCATGGGATATAGTATTTTTACCGGAAAGAAAAATGGGGTAAAGGCGGAGGTGTGTGCTTTTGTTCCCATTGGAGATAATTGCGAGGTACATAAAGTGTCTATCCGCAATGAAACGGGTTCAAAGAAGCGGCTGGCTTTGTTTTCTTTCGTGGAATTTTGCCTTTGGAATGCTATGGATGATATGACAAATTTTCAGAGGAATCTGAGTATTGGGGAAGTGGAGGTATCCGGTTCGGTTATTTATCATAAGACGGAGTATCGGGAGCGGAGGAATCATTTTGCATTTTTCGGGGCAAACTGTCCCATCGATGGCTTTGATACGGATAGGGATGCTTTTCTTGGGGCATATAATGGTTTTGAATGTCCGGCAAGCGTAGCCGGCCATGCCTCCAATTCCATGGCGGATGGATGGGCGCCTATCGCTTCCCATCAGATTAACCTGGAACTGGAAGCGGGGGAAGAAAAGGCTTTTGTTTTTGTGCTGGGTTATGCCGAAAACCCTCAGGAAGAGAAATGGGAGGCACCGGGTATTATAAACAAAGCTCCTGCACTGGCTATGTTAGATCGGTATAATACGGCAGACAAAGCTGACTTGGCTTTATTAGCTTTAAAGGAGCACTGGGGTGCACTGCTTAGTAAATTCCATGCCCAAACGGGGGATGAAAAGCTGGACAGAATGATAAATATCTGGCATCCGTATCAATGTATGGTTACTTTTAACATGTCGCGTTCGGCTTCTTATTATGAATCGGGCATAGGACGGGGGATGGGATTTCGGGATTCCTGCCAGGATTTGCTCGGCTTTGTGCATTTGATTCCGGACAGGGCCAGGGAGCGGATTCTGGATATCGCATCTACGCAGTTTGAAGACGGCAGCGCATATCATCAATATCAGCCTTTGACGAAAAAGGGGAATGCGGATATCGGCAGCGGATTTAATGATGACCCGCTCTGGCTGATTGCAGGTACTGCGGCTTATATCCGTGAAACCGGGGATTTGGGGATTTTGGAGGAAATGGTACCTTTTGACGGCGATACTGCCAAGTCTGTTCCTCTGATGGAGCATTTGCGCCGTTCTTTCCGCTATACCCTCACCCATCTGGGGCCTCATAATCTGCCCTTAATCGGGCGTGCGGACTGGAATGACTGTCTGAACTTGAACTGCTTTTCCAAAGAACCGGGAGAGCCGTTCCAGACTACCGGGCCTTCCGAAGGGCCGGTGGCAGAGTCCGTATTTATCGCTGGGATGTTCGTAAAGTATGGGGCGGAGTATGCCCGGCTTTGCCGTCTCCAAGGGCTTACTGAAGAGGCTTTGGAAGCGGAATGCGAAGTTCAGAAAATGTATGATACCGTGCTGGACAAGGGATGGGATGGCGAATGGTTTTTACGGGCTTATGATGCCAACGGAGATAAGGTAGGTTCTAGTGAATGTGCCGACGGGCAAATTTATATTGAGCCCCAGGGGTTCTGTGTCCTGGCCGGTATCGGGGTAAAAGAAGGGCATGCCAGAAAGGCACTGAAGTCGGTAGAAAAGCTGCTGGATACAAAATATGGCATCGTCCTGCTGCAGCCTGCCTACAAAGATTACCACCTGGAACTGGGGGAGGTGAGTTCATATCCTTGCGGATACAAAGAAAACGCCGGCATCTTCTGCCATAACAACCCCTGGATTACCATCGCGGAAACGGTCATGGGCAATGGGGAACGGGCTTTTGACACCTACCGGAAAATATGCCCCGCTTATATTGAGGATATCAGCGATATCCATAGGACAGAGCCTTATGTATATTCCCAGATGATTGCCGGCAAGGATGCTTCCAGGCATGGGGAAGCCAAAAACAGCTGGTTGACAGGCACTGCGGCCTGGACTTATTTAAGTGCATCCCAATATATCCTGGGTATCCGCCCTTCTTCTGAGGGGTTAGTGGTTGATCCCTGCCTTCCGGAGCACATAAAAAAATGTACGGTTTCACGCACTTTCCGGGATACCGTCTACCACATCACCATCCTGAACCCGGATAACGCGGGAAAAGGGGTAAAGAAAATGACTGTAGACGGCAAAGAAGTGGACGGGAATACCGTTCCCATCGGCAGTGCGGATGAAGTGGAGGTTATTGTACAGATGTAAAATCATCGTCTTACAACAACTAAGTTACTGTTCACAGCAAAGAATCCGGCCTATTTAAAGTTGCCTTACGGCAAGAGGCCGGATAAGCCCCTTCTCACTCCACCACCGTATATTCCATATACTCATAGTGAAGCTTCGTTCCTTCCGCTATCGTATCCGGCAAAAGTGCACGGGCCACCAGCTTCAGTTCATCGCTTTCTATATCCGTCCTTCTTAAATTAGCATAATCCCCTTCTATACTTACCACAACGTAATCAAAAGCTTTCATTTTTCCTCATTTCTGCGTATTGTTTCGCTCATAATAAATTTGCATATGCATCTACATGCGCATCAGCACAATTCATTATATCACCTGCCACTAATTTTTACCATTATAAATCCAAAATCTGCACGGAAACCGTAACGGTTCGTTACAATTCACGGCCTAGCCGATAAAGAAAACCCCGCAGTTATTGATAGCGGGGTTTTTGCATGGTTAATAGAGGTGCCTGTATATTTTTAACATCACACCTCCAGACCGGCATTAAATCTCTCTTTGACCGATTCGTATATATTTTTACCTGTAGCTTTGATGGACTGGATGATACTCAAGCCGTCGCAGAACCAGTCTACTCCATTCTGGCTGCGAAAGCACATCACCTGGGCCGCTTTCCGTTTGAATTTTCTTGCACATCTTTCTGCCAGGTTGTTATCCGGTTCCACCCTTGGATCATGTAAAAAGAGTGTGTACCTCTCTTTTTCTTCTGCCATCCGTTTGTAAAGGTTATACCCGTCTTTGAAATATTCGCCGGGTGGCTCATATTCATATTCCGTTTTTGCAGTCGTTATGATCTCGTCATACCTCTGATCTAATTCGGCGACTTTTTCCAAATCTTCCTCCCCTCCATTATGTACATCATTCCAATATATGACCGCATCTTTGATCCATTCTTTCATCATGGCATTCCATGTGAGGTTTTTTTCATTTTCTATGCTGCTAATGAGATATCTTTTTATGTGCGCCATGCATTCCTGGTTTTTCGAACCATGCTTTATCAAAGCCGCTTCATGGTCGCTGATCAGGATGCCGTCATAAAATTCCAGGGGAGAGCCTTCCACGCCTTCCTCTCCTTTTTTAGGACGCCCCTGATACAATACCGTATCGCCCGCGGCACAGATCATAACAGCAGTCTGGCTTCCATTCATTCTGCCAAATGTAAAATCTGCATGCATAACAGGAGCGGAAAAAAGCTTTAAGAAAACCTCATCCCGTTCCTCTTTTGTCTTTTCCGAAAATTGTCTGGAAAGACTGCAGATAAGGCCGGTGGACAGATCCAGCCCCCCGCCGGTGACCTCCTTTATAAAACTCTGCGTTTTTCCGATCCCAACGTAACATTCATTATTCAGCAGGTATGCAAATGCTTTTACCGTTCCGTCATAGGCCACTTCATCTTTTAGGCCCTCCGGAAAAGCAGCATGCACCCTCTGGCCCGTTGCCTGGTTCCTAAATTCCGGTGTCTGGTACTCGATTACTTCTACATTCACATGCAGTTTTATCAACTGCTTGCGGATGATTCTGCCGGTTTCTTTGAAGTTTGGGTCGTCTGTATATATAGGCGGTGCCGGAATGGCTACCACCTCTGTTGGCTCCATCTGTTTACGCTCATGATGGATATGTCCTTTCTGCCCGCCTGGTTTTTTCCCGCTTTTTTCCCTTCCGTTTGGAATGGTTTTATGGTTTGGGCTCTGTGAGGATGATTTGGAAGAGTTCGTATGGTCCTTATTGATACGTGCCGTTAATGCGGCTATTTTCTGTTCCGCGTCATAGAGGGCTGCTTTCAGCTCATATAATTCGCGGTTTTTATTCCGCAGCTCATCGCGCAGTCTGTCCATAGCGGCATCCCTCTGGCGTTCCACTTCGAGGACGCGCTGCCCAAGACGCGCGATCTCTTTGCGCAGGGCAAATTTTCCCGCATTCGCTTCCCGATAAACATCATCAAATATCTCGGACCATATTTTCCGGACATCAACCGTCTCCGCATGGGCCTTTCTAAGCTCTTCTTCCAGCCTGCGGATTTTAGCATTCTGCTCACGAAAAACGGCTTTGAACTGTTCCTGCATCCGCACATACTTCTCGCCGGATTCAAAAGCTTTCACTTTGTCTTCCGCTGCTTTGAGCCTTATTCTTAATATACCTGTATCAAATGATGGGCCAATAGACATGGCAGCCTCCCGGTCAATAGCCTTTTAGTTCTTTGATCTGTTTCTTTAATGATTCGATAAGTGTTTCCTGGGCTTCATACTTTTTCAGAAGCTTTTCATACATTTTTTTATAATCGGCACTGTCCATGGCCACTGTTTTGCATTTCCTGTTCCGTCCGTCTGTCGGGACGATCTCCCCGGTTTCCGGATCGACTCTTCCAATAAGCTTTCTCTTTGCCCTGGTCATCTTTTTCTCAGGATCCCAGTAAGAATGAGATTCGTATGCATAAGTGATACCAGAACGCTTGTCGTATTGTTTAATAATTGCCATGATAACCCTCCCTTGAATGTGGTTATGTGTATATTGTATCACATAACCACATAAAACACAATACTAAAATGCCAAAAAGTATTGAAATTTCAACACTTTTTGGCATTTCTGCCTCTTGATTTATATGGTTATGAAAATTCAAAAAACTTAAGAAATCCTAATCGGCTAGGCCGTGAATTGTAACAACGGTTCAGCCCAGGACTTTGCACTTGCTGCAAAGTCCGTACAAGCACATCAATTTAGCCAAAAAAGAATCTGCCCCTCGCCGAAGGCGATTTGGAATAGGCAGATTCCGTAACAGGGAAGCCGAAGGCTGAACTGTTACATATAATCATAACAGTTTGGATCAGGGCTAAATATAATCTCATTTATAAGAAGGATTCGAAATGAAAAATCAATATGATAAGACAATCACAGCCTGCTTTGTAGGGTATATCGTGCAGGCAATAGTTAATAATTTTACACCGCTGCTATTTTTGTTCTTTCAGAAAAGCTACCATGTTCCGCTTTCTCAAATTACGTTGCTGGTGACTTTTAACTTTGGAATACAGCTATTGGTTGATCTTCTTTCCGTTGGATTTATAGATAAAATTGGGTATCGCGTATCGATGGTAATGGCTCATATTTTCGCAGCTGCAGGATTGATTCTTCTTACAGTTTTGCCGGAAGTTTTACCAACGCCCTTCGCCGGAATATTGATTGCCGTAATGATTTACGCCATTGGAGGCGGGCTTTTGGAGGTATTAGTCAGTCCGGTTGTGGAGGCGTGCCCTTCGGACAATAAGGAGAAAGCAATGAGTATGCTCCATTCTTTCTACTGTTGGGGACATGCGGGGGTGGTATTGATTTCCACATTGTTTTTCCGCGTGGCCGGTATAGAAAATTGGAAAATGATAGCGGTTATCTGGGCGCTTATTCCGGCCGGAAATGCTTTTGCTTTTGCAAGAGTTCCCATTGCAACGTTGATTGAGGAAGGCGAGTCAGGACTGGAATTAAAGGAATTGTTCAAAATGAAAGTATTTTGGATTCTGCTGGTTATGATGATATGCGCAGGAGCAAGCGAGCAGGCAGTGAGCCAATGGGCTTCTACCTTCGCAGAAAAGGGCCTTGGGATTTCCAAGATGGCGGGTGATTTGGCCGGACCGATGGCATTTGCGGTTTTGATGGGAACGTCAAGATTGTTTTACGGCAAATATGGGGAGCGGATTCGTCTGGAACGCTTTATGGTTTATAGCAGTTTCCTTTGTATATTGTCGTATTTGGAAATTTCTCTTTTCCACGCCCCTCAGCTTAGCCTGGTGGCCTGTGCCGTCTGCGGCCTGTCAGTTGGAATCATGTGGCCGGGAACTTTCAGCAAGGCATCAGCAGCTTTGCCAAAAGGTGGGACAGCTATGTTTGCGCTGTTGGCTTTAGGCGGTGATATAGGCTGTTCGGGAGGCCCTACGTTGGTTGGGGTGGTATCAGGAGCATTTGGGGATGACTTGAAAATGGGGGTCTTGGCAGGTATTATTTTTCCGGTGCTGTTACTTACGGGAATTATTCTATGTAGGAAAAGTAGGGTTAACGTAGAATAAAATAGGATAATAGGAAAAAAGATAAGAAAGAGAGGAAAAAAAGATGGATTTTTTGAAATGTAACCCAAAATGGACACGCCAGCCTAAGCAGATGCAGATTGGTGAGGAAAAAGTAGTGATTATTACGGAAAAGGAAACTGATTTGTGGGCACGCACTTATTATGGTTTTCAAAATGATAATGCCCCGGTATTTCAGATTGAAACAACCGATAAGTTTTTTTCCTTTGTGGTGAAGACAGAATTTGAGAGCGCCTGCCGTTTTGACCAGTGCGGTGTGGTTATGTATTTAGATAGTGATAACTGGTTTAAGGCGTCCATAGAATATGAAGATGGGAAAATACAGCGGTTGGGAAGCGTTGTTACGAATCATGGATATTCTGACTGGGCAACAACAGATATTCCTTCTGACATTAAAAGTATGTGGTATCGTTTTTCGCGCAGAAACAGCGACTATTGCATTGAATGCAGTGAGGATGGCATAACCTTTAGTCAAATGAGGATTTTCCATATGTGGGAAGGGGCAGAAAAAATCACATATGGGATATATGCCTGCAGCCCCACAGAAGGTTCGTATAAGGCAACATTTTCAAATATGCAGATTATGGAATGCCAGTGGGAATTGGATTCAGTATGTTGTGACTGATAGAGGGGACGGAATAGAGTTAGGGAACGCGCACCCGCCGCACTGGACCACAAAATGATTTTGCAGCAAGTGCAAAGTCCTGGGCTGAACTG
>BLLT01000203.1 GCA_011958945.1 Lachnospiraceae bacterium
ATTGAAAATTTTCAATTTTCAATCTTTTATATTCCTACGAATTCTCATGCAGCCATACATATCTTCCGTCTTCACACCGATCTGTCTGAAGCCATGGATTCCCCTCCAGATGGCGAATCATCCAGCAGGTGTACATCTGAAACCCCGGGGCCACCGCCTGCGGATGAAGTTCCCCTCCGGGAATTGCGGAAAAGCTGTTATCCACGCTTTTAAACACCTGGTCTCCCACGAAGCTGGCGCCAAACCCTTCCGGCCTGTCGAATTTAAAAAAATAAGTTTCCGGCTGGGGATGGCGGTGGGGCAGATAGCCCGACCAGTTCCCTTTGTCATTCAGCACCTCCCCCAGAACCATGTTGGATTCCGGGCAGATATCGTGGTCAAAAATAGTATTCACTCTCCGTTTCGCCACATTGCCGAATTTTCCCACACAGGAGTATCCCCATGGTGCATCGCCCGGCCCATGCAGGCGGCTCTCAAATACGCCCTCATTGCGGGTGCACTGCACGAGAATCTCCGTCTCCTTTTTCGCCGTAACCGTCACCTCTTTGCGCCCTGCCACATGCAGGCACCAAGGGCCTTCCGTAAACACATCTTTTCTGGATGCTGCACCGCTTTTTCCTTCCCATTCATAGATGACTTCGCCGGAAAGAAGGAGAATGGCCATTTCTTCCCCCTCATGGTAAAATTTTCTGCTTTCCTGCCCCTTCATCCGGTAAACCCGGATATCCATCATCATCTCTTTATATTCATTATCATAAGCGGTAAGAATCATTTCCCCTGCCTTGTCAAATACAGGATATCCAAATAATTTACCCATTCCTGTCACTCCACCTTTCGTTATTTAACAGGCACTCCCCATCTCTTTGTGCCTGACACATTTAATAAGCCCTGGACTCGCTTCTGCCTTTCATCACACCCTCACAGGCTTCCCGCACCGAAGCTTTCTCGGATGTGGCCGCAATTCCCACATTCCACCAGGACTCATATCCATCCGTCATCGTCTTCGGAAGCACTTTCAAATCAAACAGGCAGGCCGCCGGCTGCTTTTTCGCATCCTCCAAAGCCCATACCAGTTCGTCTATTGTCCTGCAGGTATAAGAATACAGGCCATATCCCTCCGCTATTTTCGCATAATTTACCGGAATCAGATCACCGCACGGTTTCTGGCCGTCCGTGTAGCGGAACTCTGTAGCAAGGCTTCCGATCCCATGATTCATTTCCAGATTGTTAATACATCCAAAACCACAGTTATCGAACACCAGAATATTTACCTTCTGTTTTTCCTGCATAATGGTCATAATCTCGCTATGCAGCATCTGAAAGCTGGAGTCGCCTACCACACAGTAAACTTCCGACTCCGGCTCTGCAAATTTCACGCCCAGTGTGGCTGCCACCTCGTATCCCATACAGGAATAGCCATATTCCGCATGATAGCCGCCCCGTTTGTCCGTAGTCCACATCCTTTGCATGCAGCTGGGCAAAGAACCGCCTGCCGTAATAATCACCGCATCCTTATCTATAGAACGGCGAATCGCTGCAAGCGCCGCCGTCTGGGTAATCCTGCCCTCTGTCAGCGCGACGAATTCCGGAATTGTCCTGGGGTCTCTGGCTTTAATCATAGGCTCAAAATCTTTTCCTGTATATGCGATATTGCCAAGGCGGTTCATTTCCTCCGCCCATACTTTCTTTGCATCGGCAATCTCCGTAGTATAGGAGGATTGATAACCCATCTCCCTCAGTTTCACGGCCAAAGCTTCCACTGTTGCCTTGGCATCGCCTACCGCTTTTACCGCATCCATTTTATATGCATGGAAACGGCAGTTATTAATGGATACGAATCTTACATTTTCCTTTTGGAAAAGGTGTTTGGAACTAGTAGTAAAATCGGACATCCTGGAGCCAATGGAGATTACTACATCCGCATCTTTGCCTATAATATTGGCCGCATATGTACCGGTCACGCCGATTCCTCCCAGGCAATAGGGATGGCTGGAAATACATGCGCTCTTTCCCGCCTGCGTCTCCCCAAATGGAATTTTAAATTCTTCGCAGAAATCTTCCACACATTTCCCCGCGTCCGAATAGCGAACGCCGCCGCCTACAATCACCAGCGGCTTCTTCGCCCCTGCAATGGCCTGTGCCGCATCTTCTATTTCTTCTTCCACCGCCGCCGGCCTTGTAATCCGGTGTACCCTTTTCTCAAAAAAGTATTCCGGGTAGTCAAAAGCTTCCCCCTCCACGTCCTGAGGCAGTGCAATGCAGCAGGCCCCGGTCTCGGCCGGGTCTGTCAGGACGCGCATAGCATTAATCAATGCCGTCATCACCATCTCCGGACGCATTACCCGATCCCAGTATTTGCACACCGGACGGAACGCATCATTAGTGGAAACCGCTAAAGATGCGCTTTGCTCCAACTGCTGCAGCACCGGGTCCGGCTGCCTGGAAGCAAAAGTATCCGCCGGAAATACGAGAAGGGGGATATTATTTACCGTTGCCGTAGCGCAGGCGGTCACCATATTGGCCGCCCCCGGCCCTACGGAAGAGGCACAGGCTATAATTTTCTTCCGCTGATTCTGCTTGGCAAAGGCGATTGCCGTATGGCACATCCCCTGCTCATTCCTGCCTTGCATTACCCGCAGTTTTCCCGGCATGGTATCCAGCGCTTCTCCCAGCCCCACCGCAATACCGTGTCCGAAAATAGTAAAAAACCCTTCCACAAATTTCGTTTCCTTTCCATCCATGGAAACATACTGATTATCTAGAAATCTTACAATCGCCTGCGCGGTTGTCAAATGAACCGTTTTCGTCATATTTAACCCCATTTCTTAGCTAAATCATAAATTATAACGTGTTTTAATCGCGATATCCGTATACATGAATTCTTTCTTTGGCTGTTTGCTTTTTTGCAGATAATCGGCCAGCACGAAAGCCGGGCGGTATCCTTGTTCAAAACCATTCTGATCGATGAGAAAGTCCACCAACCCCTCCTGTACCATCTTTTCATTCCGGGGCGTCTGGTCATAGATAACCACAAAAGGACGTTTCTCACATCCCAGCTTTTCAAAAGCACGGCCAATCCCTTCCTGCCCTCCGGATACCACGAAAATCCCATTGATTCCTGTAATATTCGCAAAGGAATTCTCTATAATCCGTTCCACCTCTTCCGCTTCGTTGAAACTCCCCTGCACCCCGGCAATTTCCAGCCCAGGGCATATCTGCTTTATTTCCTTCACGAAACCGTCCACCCGCTGATTATTCAGGGCGCTGTTGAAATGCCCGGTAATGATGAGGACTTTCCCGCTTCCTCCGGTCAGCATTCCCATAAGCCCCGCTGCTGCCTGCCCGCTGCGATGGTTATCCATCCCCACAAAGCAAAGTCTTTTGGTACCCACGATATCGGAATTGAAGGTCACCACCGGCATTTTCTTTTCTGCAATCAGGCTGTTTAACCTATCCCTCACCTCATCGCATTCTATGGGCATAATCGCCAGGGCATGGATTCCCTGCCTTACCAGGCGCTCAATGGCATCCAGCTGTTCCTCTTTATCCACCGAATCCCTTTCCTCTATCAAGAGTTCGATGCCCCGATCCTCCCATTCCTTTTTCGCCGTATGGATTCCCCGGTTAATTTCCAACATAAAGGAGGATTTTGCCAGTTGGGTTACTATGCCAATTTTCCATTTTTTATTTTCGCCCCTTTTCCTTGCCTTATGCTTGTAGCCCAGCTGCTCTGCTATTTCCCGGATTCTGCTTTCCACCTCTGGGCTGATTCTCCCTCTGTGATTCAGCGCGCGGTCCACAGTGCCCCGCGATACCCCTGCCGCTTCCGCTATCTGCTGGATAGTAACTGACATGGAAATCCCCCTTTCGTCCTCTCATAAACTTCCGCATCCATTATATTCAATACTTAAATTTCCGAAATTTTCACCGGACGGTGTTCTTCCATGGATTTCTTTGCTGCCAGGCCCATAAGCACTGGCTTTAAACCGTCCATTACCCCCAACGGAGTATCCGTATCCTTTTCAATCGCTTCGATAAAGCATTTAATTTCTTTTGCATACGCATCCATATATCTCTCCAGGAAAAAATGCAGCGGCTTTTCCCCCGTCACACCTTCCCCGTTGGAAAGCACCATGGCAGAAGCCGTATCATTGCCCGTAGCTGCCATTCCTTTGGAGCCGAACACCTCCGCCCTCTGGTCATAACCGTACACTGCTTTTCTGGAATTGTCAACCACCGCAATGGCACCGTTTTCCATCTTTAACGTGATAACCGCGGTATCCACATCTCCCGCTTCCCCTATCGCCGGGTCCACCAAAACAGCCGCTTGTGTATATACCTCTTCTGCATCGCAGCCGGCTAGGAAACGGACCATATCAAAATCATGAATCGTCATATCCAGGAACATCCCTCCGGATACTTTTACATATTCTGCACTGGGCGGCTCAGGGTCTCTGGATGTGATTTTTATCAGATGGATATCTCCCACCTTCCCCTCTGCCGCCGCCCTTTGTACGGCTTCAAAGTTATGGTCGAAGCGGCGGTTAAAGCCGACCTGATATTTCACATTGCTGCCCTCCAGTGCATGAATCACTTCCTGGATTTTGCTCACATCATGATCAATGGGCTTCTCACAGAAAACATGTTTTCCTGCTTTAATTGCTTCCACGGAAATCGCCGAATGGGTGTCCGTGGATGAACAAATCAGTACCGCATCAATTTCCGTATCTTCCAGTATTTCCTTATAATCCTTCGTAATATTTTTTACGCCCATTTCCTTCGCCCATGCTGCCGTAGCGTCATTTATAAACGGGTCTGCCAATGTCTTTACCTTAGCATCCGCCACTTTGGTGCAAATGCTTTCTACATGTACTTTTCCAATTCTTCCTGCCCCGATAATTCCTACTGTTACCATCTTTCTCTCCATTTCTGCGCGGCTTTCTGCGCCAAAATTCATTTTGGTTTGTCAAGTTTCCTAATATCCGGCCTTCTATAACCCGGTTTTTTCCGCAATATATTTCCTCGCCTTTATAGCATATTCCAACGGATTAGCCTTCGCCGGATCCTGCTCCGCTTCCACCAGCATATAGCCTTCATACCCGCTTACTTCCAACACTTTAAAGATAGGATCAAAATCAATACACCCGTCTCCCGGCACCGTAAAGGTACCCAGCCGTACGCCATCCAGGAAACTCAAATTCTCCGCTTTTACCTTTTCCACCACTTCTTTGCGGATATCTTTCAGATGCACATGCTTAATCCGGCCAGTGTATTTCTTCACCATTTTTAACGGGCTCACACCGCAGTATGCAAAATGCCCCGTATCGAAAAGGAGGCTTACATATTCCGAATCGGTATTTTCCATCATACGATCCACCTCAGCTTCATCCTGCACCACAGTTCCCATGTGGTGATGGAAAGTAAGGGAAATGCCGTATTCCTCTTTTGCAATCTTGCCCAGCCTGTTAAGCCCTTTACAAAATACCTCCCATTCTTTGTCATTCATAACATATTTATGACCGAAAATAGGGGTATCCACCATTCCCTGTACGCTGTGGCTCTGTTCGGAAACCCCGATAATTTTCGCCCCCATCGTTTTTAAGTAGGATAGCTGGTTTCGAAACTCCCGTTCCACCTCTTCCAAAGGTTTCGTAAGCAAAAAACAGGAAAACCATTGATTGCAGATTTCCATCCCTCGCAGCTGCAGCGCTTTTTTCAGTGCTTCCGTATCCCTGGGGTATTTGTTCCCCACCTCGGAGCCGGTAAATCCGGCTAACGCCATTTCGCTGACGCACTGCTCAAAAGTATTTTCCTTCCCTAAATCCGGCATGTCATCATTCGTCCATGCTATTGGGGCGATCCCCAGTTTTACTTTTTCTTTGTTAAACATGTAAGCCTCCTATTCCAGTTCCGCATATGCCCTCCCAGTACCCGTTTCTTTTTTCCTTTGCAAATAATTTCCGGCCGTTCTACGTCCGTAAATTATTTAGGGTACTGTCCGGGCATATGCTGTTTTTTTTATTCCAGTTCCGCATATGCCCGCTTTATGTCATCCGGGCTATCATTTCGCCGTATTGCTCCTTTTCTGCTTTGATGAATTCCCTTACTTCCTCCGTTCCGGGAAGGGAATCCGAGCAGTTGTTGCTCTTCACCATCATGGAGGCCTCCGCAGATCCGAATTCCAGGCAGTCTATAATTTCCCAGCCGCTGTATAGGCCATAGAGGAAGCCCGATCCATAACCATCGCCGCCGCCAAATCCTTTGCGGGCTTCCACGGGGAACGGTTTGATACTGTACTCCTGTCCGTCATCAGTATATGCGGTGGAGCCTTGCATCCCATGCTTAATTACTACAATCTTCGCCCCGCATCCGTGCCAGTATGCCGCGCTTTCCTTATCCGACATTCCTGGGCAAATCAGCCGTTCCGTTAAGTCGAATTCCTCCCTGGAGCCCATAATAATGGCCGCTTCTTTGGCAACCATAGAATAATAAATGGAAATTTCATCCTTATTTCTCCAGTTATACTCCCTGTAATCGATATCGAATATCACCGGTGTATGGTTTTTCTTCGCCAGAAGCACCGCCTTCATCGCCGCCTCCCTGGATGGGCTTTCCGCTAAGGATGTGCCGGATATAAGGAGGGCTTTCGTGTTTCTTATGTAATCCTCATCGATATCATCCACATGGAGCTGCAAATCTGCTATACAGTTGCGGTACATCAGAATATTGCTTTCCCTGGGAGAAAGCATTTCCGTAAAAGTAAGCCCCAGTTTCTGGCCGCCGGTGCATCTGGTAATATGGGATGTATCAATCCCCTGTTCATTAAAATAATCCACCACGAAATCACCGAACTGGTCATCGGAAACCTTTCCTAAAAACCCTGCTTTCAGCCCATGCCTGGTAACGCCTACCGCAATGTTGGCCGGAGAACCTCCCACATATTTTTCAAACATGTGTACCTTTTTTAAAGGCTTAAATTCTTCCTTCACCTGGTCATTGTAGGCCGGGTTAAAATCAATGGCCACCCGCCCCAACAAAACGATATCCATAGGCCTGGATTCATCAAAATTGATATACTTCATGTTCTCCTCATTTCTGCGCAATCTTACCCGCACCGGCCCAGTGTACCGAAACCCCTTGTGCATATTACGCATGGCTAAGTTTGTGCCAGCCCGCCTTTGCACGGAAAAAAGCATTTCAGCGCTTTATCTGTACATTTTTAGCAGTGTGCTTTTGCGTGCTATTTTTATTTTCTTACGCAATAAGCATAGCACACACATTCCTGTTATGCAATATTTTCAATATATATTTTTATTTTCTATGTTTTTTCACAAAATTTATTGTTTTGATTTGTATATTTGTTATATTTTTCATTATATTGCACGCATTTGCACGCAAAGGTTTGAATTATAATATTTGATTGTAAAAGCGACTAAAATTATATGAAAACTGAAAAAATATAGACATGATATATTAGACAATTGCGAAACTCTAAGCTGTGAGAATATTTTGACAATATATTTTGTTCAAAGCCAAATATTGCAGCAAGCCCAAAACAGAAAACACTCGGGCAAAGGCCCTCCTGTTTCCTACGGTCTTGCTTC
>BLLT01000204.1 GCA_011958945.1 Lachnospiraceae bacterium
CAGGGAAGCCAAAAGGCTGAACTGTTACGCTGGGCCAATTCTTTTTTATGTGGCCTTGTTGATTTTGGATAAAAAAACGGATATACTGAGAAAAAAGGAATGGGCGGCTGCATCAACAAGGGTGGTGTCTTTATAATCGGTGGATGGCAAATCATGATACATGTAAATATAGGAGGAGGGGAGGCAGTTATGGCAAGAACGGTAGGGATTGGGCATCAGGATTTTGGAACAATTCGCAGGGAAGGCTATTTCTATATTGATAAAACGGATTTCATAAAGGAATGGTGGGAAGGCGGAGACAGTGTAACATTGATTACGCGTCCTCGAAGGTTTGGAAAGACATTGAATATGAGTATGCTGGATAAATTTTTTTCTGTGAAGTATAAGGAACAGGGTGATTTATTCCAGGGGCTAAGCATATGGGAAAATGAAAAGTACAGGAAACTGCAGGGAACATATCCCGTCCTCTTCATCAGCTTTGCGGGGATTAAGGAAAATACCTTTGAAGGGGCAAGGGAGAGCATCTGCCGGATGATTGAAGAACAGTATAATAAACATGATTATTTGCTGGAAAAGGATTTGCTCAATGACAAGGAAAAGGACTTTTACCAGAAGGTTTCTGCGGATATGTCGGATAGTGTGGCAGCGGTATCTTTGCGGTCTTTGTCGGATTATCTGGGCAGATGCTATGGCAAAAATGTAATTATTCTTTTGGATGAATACGATACGCCTATGCAGGAAGCCTATGCGAATGGATATTGGGAGGAAATGGTCGCTTTTATCAGGAGTTTGTTTAATTTTACGTTTAAAACCAATCCGTATATGGAAAGGGCTGTTTTGACAGGGATTACGAGAATAAGTAAAGAATCTATCTTTTCTGATTTAAATAATCTGAAAGTAGTAACAACTACATCAGAAAAATACGCAGATTATTTTGGCTTTACAGAAGAAGAGGTTTTTGCTGCATTAGAGGAATATGATTTATCCAGTAAAAAGCAGCAGGTGAAGGAATGGTATGATGGCTTTTGTTTTGGGGAAGTAAAGGATATCTATAATCCATGGTCTATCATTAGCTTTCTTGCTGAAAAGACGGTAGGTACCTACTGGGCCAATTCCAGCAGCAACAGCCTTGTAGGGAAGCTAATCCGGGAGGGGAGCCCGGAAATAAAAATGACAATGGAAGGTTTGCTGCGCGGGGAAACATTCCATACCACATTTGATGAACAAATTGTATTCAGCCAGCTGGACCAGGGCGATGATGCTGTATGGAGCCTGCTGCTGGCCAGCGGATACTTGAAAGCAGTACACCATGAATTCAATATAATGCGCGGGAGGGTGCAGTACAGCCTTCAGCTGACGAATATGGAAGTCCGGATTATGTTCGAGCAGATGATTGAAAATTGGTTTGGCGGATGCCGCCGGGTGAACAATGCATTTTTGCAGGCCCTGATGGCGGATGACGTGAAGGCGATGAATACTTATATGAATAAAGTGGCATTGCAGACATTCAGCTATTTTGACACGGGGAAAAATCCTTCGGAGGAAGAGCCTGAAAGATTCTACCATGGCTTTGTACTTGGAATGATGGTGGAGCTGGCGGACAGATATGTGCTGACATCTAACCGTGAAAGCGGGTTTGGCAGATACGATGTGATGCTGGAGCCCAAAGAGCGGCAGGATAACGCCATCATTATAGAGTTTAAAGTTCAGGATGAGGAAGAAAAAGAACTGTCCGATACGGTAAAGGATGCCTTGCGGCAAATAGAGGAAAGGAATTATCAGGCTGCGCTCGCCGCGAAAGGGCTGCCGGAAGAACGTATACGGAAGTATGGATTTGCATTTTGCGGGAAAAGGGTGCTTATTGGCGGTATGTGATTTCCTTGCAATTGAGAAAATACAGGGGAGAGGAACGGAGGGAAACATAGGATAAAGTTTCCCCAATTCCTCTCCCTTTCTTAAGAATTTCTTTATATTTAAAAGCATATCTTATTTAGTTTTCCCCTTTACAATATACCATGTAATCGGAAACCGGAGCTGTTACTATTTTACTTTCTTAAAATATGGTATACTTTCAGCAGCGGGATGAGTTCCGCAGACGATGTTTTAAGCGGGGAGAAGGAAAGGAGCAGTTATAATGGAAGGATATCATATATTAATTGTCGAAGATGATAAGGACATCAGGGATGGGATTGAAATTTACCTGAAAAACCAGGGGTATGCCGTATCCCAGGCTGCAGATGGGATAGAGGGCCTTAAGGTGATGGAGCAGGAAAAGATACATCTTGCCATCGTGGATATTATGATGCCCCGGATGGACGGGATTACCATGATGATGAAGATGAGGGAAAAGGGGTATGATTTCCCGGTTATCATGCTGTCGGCAAAGTCGGAAGAAGTGGATAAGATTATGGGGCTGAATATGGGGGCCGATGATTATGTCACGAAGCCATTTACCACCATGGAGCTGCTTGCGCGGGTGAATTCCCACCTGAGAAGATACGGCAGATATCTCCAGGCAGTGGAAGGGCAGAAGGAAAATGATAAAGTTCATGTCATCGGCGGCCTGGAGCTGAATGAAGAGACGGTGGAGGTCAGCGTGGACGGGAAACCGGTCAAAATGACCCCGCTGGAATTTAAAATTCTGCTTCTCCTGATGCGCAATCCGGGCCGGGTGTTCAGCGCAGACGAGATTTATGAAAGGGTCTGGAATGAACAGGCTGTGAATACGGATACCATTATGGTTCATATCCGGAAAATAAGAGAGAAAATAGAAATTAATCCAAAAGAGCCGAAATATTTAAAGGTGGTGTGGGGTGTTGGATATAAAATTGAAAAGCAATAAGAAACTTAGTCTATTTGTAGTGACGTTGGTAATAGCGCTGCTCTGCATAGGGTATATGTCGCTGTATCCGACTTTTGAGAATAAAGCGGAGGGCCGTTATCAAGACAGCCTGTCAGGGGATGATTTCCTGGAAAGACTTCAGCGGAGCAACTATGTGCTGTACAAAGAAATTTCGGAAAAAACAGACGGGACAAATTATAATTATACGGACTTGTATCTGGATACGAAGCAGGAACTGGTGGGTGATATCAACATGGATGCTGTTGCTGACAGCGGAAACATGTATGATAATGACAATATTGATAATCTGCAGGAAGAAATGAGAAATCAGATGGACAGTACGCTCCGTACATGGGAAGAAGGATTTCGGAATAATATTGCCCAAAATGTGGATTACTGTGTCATCGATGAGGAAAGCGGACAGCTGATAAAAAATACGGGCAGAAAAATTGAGGCATTATGGAAGAACGGAACAGACAGCGAACGGCAAAAACTGCCCTACGTTTATTATGTAATGGTCACCTATGACGGAATCGGAAATCCGGACCGCGTGGCGGTAAAGGGGAAAAATTCAGATGAACTGTTAAAGCATGTACAGAATGTTATGAGAAGCGGACAGCTGGAGTCGCTTTTTGAGTACGGAAGCAGGAGAAATCCTAACTCCCGGGAAAAGGAATACTATGGCTACAGCGGTTTGAACGGGAAAGCGGTAAAGGTAAGCTGCTCTGTGAAAGCACCGAAAAATACCACATTCGTTTATGCGCTGACCCAAGAGCAGAGAAGCGAATTAACGGGAGACGGAGTCACCGGCTGGGACGAATGGTATGCCTATTTCTGGGCTGGCGTCGGCGATATTTATTGGCTGCTGCTGGGAGTCCTGACAGTGATTTTAGTCCTGCTGATGCTGGATAAAAGATATGCCCTGCATCATGAAAAAATAGTAAAAATCCCCCTGGAAGCCACCATATTTCTGGCGGTTATCATTGCAGGGGCATTCCAGCAGTTGGTCATCGAACTGGTGCTTCGAACGAACAAAGGGTATTTCGATGGCGTATGGAACAACTATTTGTTTTTCATGCCTAAGGAGAGCTTCCCCTTTTTTACAAATGCTGTGAACTTTATCTGCCTGTTCCTGCTCTTTGCAGGCTGGGCTTATACGGTAAATACCCTGGGGGAAATCCCATCCATGGGCATCAAAGGGTTTTTGAAAGAAAGGTGCCTTTGCATACGGATAATAAACAGGTTTTGGCGGTGGTTAAAAAAGTTCTGTAACGGATTTAAGGACGAACTGCTCCACGTGGATTTGGGGGATGATATAAAATATACCCTCCATAAAACCATATTGATTAATTTTATTGTGTTGGCTATTATATGCAGCGCATGGTTTTACGGCTGGTTCGGATTGGTGATTTATTCCGTGGTGATTTACTTCCTGTTAAAAAAATATATCAGAAAACTGCAGGAACAATACAGAAAGCTGTTGGATGCCACCGGGGCCATTGCGGGGGGGAATCTGAACACAGCCTTTGATGAGGATTTCGGAGTATTCGAATCCTATAAGGATGCCCTTTACAAAATCCAGGAAGGCTTCCGTAAGGCGGTGGACGAAGAGGTGAAGAGCCAGAGGATGAAAGCGGAGCTCATTACAAACGTTTCCCATGACTTGAAGACTCCGCTGACGGCCATTACCACTTATATTGACTTATTGAAGGAAGAAGGGGTAACGGAAGAGCAGAGAAGAGAATATTTAGGGGTGTTGGAAAAAAAGTCCCTGCGGTTAAAACGTCTCATTGAAGACTTGTTCGAAGTGAGCAAAGCGAACAGCCGGAACGTAACTGTAAACCTGGTGGATGTGGATATTGTGAATCTCATACGGCAGGTATACCTGGAATATGAAGACAAACTGGAAGATGCAGACCTGATTGTCCGCTTCCGTATGCCGGAGGAAAAAGTCATATTAAAGCTGGACAGCGAAAAGACATACCGAATCTTCGAAAACCTTTATTCCAATATCATCAAATATGCCATGACAGGTACCAGGGTCTATGTGGATTTGGAGAAAAAAGATGGGCTGGCCGTCATTGGCCTTAGGAATATGTCAGCAGCGGAACTGCACGTGATTCCGGAAGAACTCACCGAACGCTTCGTGCGGGGCGACAGCTCACGGAATACCGAAGGGAGCGGGCTTGGGCTCGCCATAGCGAAAAGCTTTACGGAGATTCAAGGCGGGAAGATGGAAGTGGTGGTGGATGGGGATTTGTTTAAGATAATACTTATGTGGAAATGTGAGTGACGTTTTCCGGCCGGATTCTTTGCCGCATCTGCACATTTGTATGATGTATTGTTGGTTGCCTGTGAACAGTAACTATTGTTGCCTTGCCTTGGCGCTCCTTTAAAGTTTTTTATTTCCATCCTCCCAGAAATGTAGTATACTAAAAGCAGTTATTGGATAGGGGTATATCCTGACGGGAGGGGAAGGAGGCTGTATATGAAGATAGCATTTACTAAAATGCATGGATGCGGAAACGATTATATTTATGTGAATGGTGCGCAGGTAAAGATAGAAAATGATAAAAAGCCGGAAGCAGTGCGCAGGCTGAGCGACAGGCATTTCGGTATCGGCGGCGATGGGGTTATTTTTATTCACCCGTTAACTGGCGAAGGAGCGGGGCAGCAGGCGGACTTCGAGATGGAAATGTATAATGCGGACGGTTCCCGGGCAGAAATGTGCGGGAACGGTATCCGATGTGTGGCTAAATATGTATATGATAAAGGGCTGACGGATAAGGAGACTCTTCGGATTGTAAGCTGCGGAAATGTGAAAATACTGGAACTTGCGGTGCAGGGCGGCAAAGTTACGGGCGTAAAGGTGAATATGGGTTCCCCGGTGCTTAAGGCAGAGGATATTCCGGTGGTTTCCGGGCAGGAGGAGGCCATAGCGGAGAGGATTGAGGTAGAAGGGAAAGAATACAAAATGACATGCGTTTCCATGGGAAATCCCCATGCGGTGATTTTTATGGAGGGGCATGAGGATCTGGGCAGCTTTGACATAGAAAAGGTAGGCCCCCATTTTGAGAACCATATGCGTTTTCCGAAACGGGTGAATACGGAGTTTGCCAAGGTGATTGACAGGTATACGATACAGATGCGGGTATGGGAGCGGGGAACAGGGGAAACCCTGGCTTGCGGAACAGGGGCATGCGCAACGGCAGTTGCCGGTATATTAAATGGTTTGACGCAAGAGGAAGTAACTGTTAAACTATTAGGTGGCGAACTAAACATCCGCTGGGATAGAGGAGAAAACCTGGTTTATATGACGGGCCCTGCGGAAACTGTTTTTGAAGGAGAAGTAGAGCTGGCGCTCTAAACAGTTCCCCAAGTTTGTGTCTGCGCAGCGTACACAAGCTTGATAAACCCAGTGCATGAGTATACGATACCTGAATAAAGTGCAGGGGGATTTGAATGCAAAAGCTGCGCAGAAACGAGGAGAATTATGTTTAAAATTAATGACAACTATTTGAAACTACCCGGAAGCTATCTTTTTTCTACGATTGCAAAGAAAGTAAATGCATATTCACAGGCGAATCCGGAGAAGAAAATTATCCGGCTGGGCATTGGCGATGTGACGCAGCCTCTGGCTCCGGCCATTATCGATGCGCTGCACGGCGCTGTGGATGAGATGGGGAAAGCGGAAACCTTCCATGGATATGCCCCTGATCTGGGATATGAATTTTTGCGGAATACGATTGCCCTTAACGATTATCAGGCACGGGGGTGCGATATTGCGGCGGATGAAATTTTTATTTCCGATGGGGCAAAATGCGATTCCGGCAATATCCAGGAAATATTCAGCGTGGATAATAAAATTGCGGTTTGCGACCCGGTATATCCGGTGTATGTGGATACCAATGTTATGGCGGGGAGGACCGGAACTTACGATGCGGCAAAAGAGGTATGGAGCGATGTGATCTACATGCCTTGCCTGGCGGAAAATAATTTCGCGCCGGAATTGCCAAAGGAAACGCCGGACATCATTTATCTTTGTTTCCCCAATAATCCCACCGGATCTACAGTGACCAAAGCCCAGCTGCAGGAATGGGTGGATTATGCAAATAAAGCAGGGGCAGTGATTATTTATGACGCAGCCTATGAAGCTTATATTTCCCAGGAAGATGTGCCTCACAGCATTTATGAATGCGAGGGGGCCAGGACATGCGCCATAGAACTGCATTCTTTTTCCAAAAATGCGGGCTTTACGGGCGTGCGCCTTGGATTTACGGTGATTCCCAAGGAACTTAAGTGCGGGGATGTCGCCCTGCATTCCCTGTGGGCAAGACGCCATGGCACAAAGTATAACGGAGCGCCTTATATCGTACAGAGGGCCGGGGAAGCGGTTTACTCGGAAGAAGGGAAAGCGCAGCTGAAACAGCAGGTGGCTTACTATATGAACAATGCGAAATATATTCTGGATGGGCTTAAGGATGCAGGATATACGGTTTCCGGCGGCATCAATGCTCCTTATATCTGGCTGAAAGCACCTAATGGCATGAGCAGCTGGGAATTTTTCGACTACCTGCTGGAGAACGCCAATGTGGTAGGAACACCAGGCTCCGGTTTCGGACCCAGCGGTGAAACCTATTTCAGGCTTACGGCTTTTGGCAGCTATGAGAATACCGTGGAAGCAATCGAGCGGATTAAGAAATTATAGAGATTTAATTGCGAAACTGATAAACTTGCTGAATATTCT
>BLLT01000205.1 GCA_011958945.1 Lachnospiraceae bacterium
CGTTTACAGATCTTCCGTTGGTGACTGAGCCATACAGTAATCTGAAAGAGCAGGGGCATTATGTGGTTAAAGAGATTTCGGCGGGGAAAAACCATATCTTCATTGATGGCACAGTACGCTATGTAGACTTGGTTGCGGGCGAAAATGGCAGCAAGAAGGATATAACAGTCACTGTTGAGAACCCTCCTTATAAAGGTACGATCGAAATTAAGAAAGTCGACAGTGAGGAGTCAACAAAAACTCTGGAAGGGGCGGAATTTACCGTCTATGAGGAGTCTGCATACAAGGCTGCATTGGCAGCCGGACAAGAACCGGAAGAGGTAGATAAAAAAGAGACCGGAACGAATGGCATTGCCAGCTTTGACCTCCGCTATGGAACTTATATTATAAAGGAAACAAAAGCTCCGCTGTACTATTACATCAATAACGGAAACAACAAGTATTGGGATACAGCGTTGCAAGGGTATCGTGTGACTATCACTAAGCATGGAGAAGTGATACCAATTACGGTGACGAATCCGAAGATGTCAGTGAAGGTGGAAGTTACGAAACGGGGATTTCAAAAGCCGTTATCAAATGTCACTTTCCACATCTGTAAAAAAGATGGTACATTTGTAGATGAGTTTACTACAGATATAACCGGCAAAGGATACAGTGCCGAATATACAGCAGAAGAACTTGGAGAAGGTGCATATATAAAAGAGGTAGGGGTAGTGCCCGGATATGAGCCATATACTAAGCATCATGTAATTCAATTTAAGACCGATTCAACAGAACGGGTACAGATGGTTTCGGAAACTGTTACGAATGAATTGGAACCTGTAGATTTGAAGCTTAGAAAAGTAAATAAAAAGGGAGAAAGTGTTGCAGCACAGTTTAACGTTTCGTACTATATATACAATTACAGAGCTGGTGGCGGTAGTTATATATGGGCAGGTGGAAAAACAATAGAGACAACAAAAGATAAAAATGTATGTAGTCTAAAAGATTTGATAAGAGATATAAATACGACAATTTCAAGTGACCCATTTTATGCTACTGATGAGTATGTAAAGATACGTTTTACGGAAACTAAAACAGAAGATCCATATCTCCTTAACAATGACACGTTAGAATTACATTATTGGCCGGATTCAGGTAAAGTGTTGATTGGCAGTCCTGCTATGTATTACACTTTTGATGAAAAGACTCTTACTCTTACCTGCCAAAACAACCTGATTCCGATATCAATAACCTTAAAGAAAGAGAATCAAGCCGGTTCTCCCATAAAAGGAGCAATATTTTCCATAAAACCCAATAAGACATTGGAGGGGGTATCAGATAATGAAATAATAGTGGATATGACAGAGGTGTCTGAAAAGGCAGTCTCATTGCCTTGGGCAGATAGTTATACTATAACGGAAATAAAGACACCGGATGGTTGTATATTAGAATCATGGAATAGGAGTGTGACGGTAAGGAGGGAAGAGTTCACAAATAATGTCTATGTACTTTCTTATGTGTATGAACGGCGGAATCAAAAGATAATACCTATTAGAATTAAAAAAGTCGGGCCAAATGGTGAACCGTTAGACGCTACTTTCCGCATATCTCAAAGTGGAAACGAAAAAAGTATTGTAGAAGTGAAAGCGGAAAATGGTGGTGTCGGAACAATTGATTTCACTAATCTTGACGAATTCGAATACGGTATGGGCATATATGGTACGATAGAGGTGACAGAAATAGCGGTTGATTCCAATTATATACCTTTAGAGGGAATGTTTTTGGTTGATTTTAGGTCATCAACTAATTCGGCAAGCATTGTTAGTGCACCTGATGGTGTAACTGGTGAGGTGGTCTCTCAGGGAGCGGGTGAATTCATTTTTGAAATTACCATAAAAAATGATAAAAAGAACACCAACTTCTATATGAAGAAAATGGGGGCGGGTGAAGGTCTCGTTGATGCCCAAGTAAGTTTAGAAGTATGTACGAAAGGGTCATTCACGCCAGGGAAGCCACAAGGACCATATTTGATTTCCAACGGGTCAGGCAGCGGCACAAACATAAATAGTGTGATGCAGAGTTTGAACAACGCAAGTGGCTATGATATCTATATGACCGAAACATCGGCCAGCGAAGGATATAAGAAACATCCAAGATTCAAGGCCTTCACCTACTACCCGGATAAGGAAGGCCTGGAAAAATTCCAGGATGTGAGCGAGTTTATTACCATCACCCCTTCTATAGAAAACAAGACAAACACGTTTACCATCACCCTCCGCAACAAGCCGGAGGACCCAATAGAATTGACCTTGATAAAACGGGATGCAGAAGACCCGAATACATACCTGGCGGGGGCGGTATTTGAGATTGTACCGGAAGGACAGCCGGCCATCGAACTGACCACCAACGGAACGGAAAAAGGCGCAACGGTAACCCTGCCCATTGCAGGAAAGTATACAGTTAGAGAAACAAAGGCACCGGAAGGCTATGCAGTGGACGGCATCCCTCGTGAGTATGACGCAACGGACTTTAAGCTGGTGGAAGCCCCAGACGGGTCTGCCTCATACCAGCTGACAGTAACTTATGATAACAGGAAAGCCCAAGGCCAAATCAAAATCGAAAAATATGACGAGGACCAGCCGGATAACCAGGCGCTGGCGGCAAAGATGGCGGGCGCAGAGTTTGGCATCTATAAGTGGGACGGCAGCGACACGATGGTGAAACCCGGGGTAGATAAAGAGGCCTATGAAAAAGTACTGGGTGGGAATGGATATACCTTGGTGGATACAGTACTAATCGGTGAGGACGGAACAGGGATCTCCAAGGCTCTGCCTTATAACCAGGACGGATATGTTATCCTGGAGACAAAAGCGCCTACAGATTATGAGGTGTCCTATGAGATACAGATAAGGAAAGTTACGAGTGACGGAGTGACCATGACAGTTCGTTATGGCGACCCGAAGAAAAAAGGAAAACTTACCATACATAAGGTGGATGAAGCGAATAAGCCTTTGGCCAATGCCCGATTCCAGATTTATAATGCGGATACCGGTAATGCCGTGGGTGAGGAATTGCTAACCGGGCCGGACGGAAATATCGGGCCGGTGGAACTCCCCTATGGAAAGTACTATATTAAGGAAACAACCCCTCCTCCTGGCTATGTAAAGGCAAGCGGGGACTGGGAAAAGGAATTCACACTGAATGACAGCAACCCGGTGTATGAACCTATTGTGCCCAATAACAAGACGGAATATGCATTCCGACTAATAAAGCAGGACGCAGAAGGGAATGGTCTGGCAGGGGCAGAGTTTGGTTTATATGAGGCGGGAAGTCCATCCCCTCATGAAGACTCATCGGTAGAGGCAATTCACACATTCCGTACCAATATCTCAGGGGTGGCCATCGTGTCATTGGAGGAAGCCGGCGACTACGATATTTACGAATTAGAGGCACCGGACGGGTACGAACTGTTGACGGAAAAATGGGAAATTCACGTGGATGATGATATGCCTACAGCAGAGGTTGGCCCTATTGTAAATAACCGTTACCCCATAACCTTGAAAATCTTGAAAAAGGATGAAGAGAACCAGCCTTTGGCAGGAGCGGTATTCGAAATTAAGAACAAGGAAACAGGGAAGTCCGTAGCCATCACTGGGGAAACGGATGAAAACGGGGAGGTAACGGTAGAAGTTCCGGCAGGGTATATCACCTATACGGCAACGGAATTAAAGGCGCCGGAGGGCTATGTACTGGATGACACGCCCAGGGATGTATCGGTATCAAAGGTATCCGATGCGGAGACCGGGGAGGAAACCTTCCTTGCAGAGCCGCTGACGGTGGTAAATAAAAAGCAGAAGTCTTCCACAGGAACAATAAAGCTGGTTAAGACAGAAGAGGGGAAACCGAACAAACCGCTGGAAGGGGCAGTGTACGGCATCTATAATGCAGAGGTTGACCCGGATGCGTCAGGAGAACCGATGGATACCTTGACCACCAACGCCATCGGGGAGGCGGAGGTGTCAGAACTTCCTTACGGAACATATACCGTAAAGGAGATCACCCCTCCGGCAGGCTATGGCTGGGATAAGGCATCGCCGCATAGGGCGGTACTTTCCGAGGATACGCCGGTGGTGATACTGCAGGCGGAGGACCCCCTGCTCCTGGGCGGCTTCCGCGTCAGAAAAGCGGATGCGATGAAGGAAAACCTATCCCTGGAAGGGGCGGAATTTGCAGTCTTCACGGACAGGGAAAGTGCGGAAGCTTATAACGCGAAAGAACCGGGCGAGATAGAACCAAAAGCCGTACAAACTACAGGGACAGACGGGCTGGCTGTTTTTGAAAAACTGCCCTATGGAACCTATTATGTGAAAGAAATAAAAGCTCCAAAAGGCTATGAACTGATTGACATAGTAGAAGAGGCTGTAGTAGATGAACACAGCCTGGAGGAAGGTGCGATCGCCCTGACATTCCACGACTACCCGGAAAAAGGCTCCCTGCGCGTTGTGAAATGGGATAAGGATACCGGGGAGTACCTGGAAGGGGCGGAATTTAAAGTAGAGAAGTTGGAAGAAGACGGCACGTATTCGGAGTTGGGAACGTACTCCACAGACGAAAAAGGTACTTTCCTTGTGGATCGGCGGCCAGGCGGATCGGACGGGGAGGATTGGCTGGAATGCGGTACATATCAGATTACGGAGACAAAAGCGCCGGAAGGCTACCGCCTGAGCGATCCTGTAACACAGACAGTGGAAGTAACTCCGGACTCCTGGAATAACCCGGTGAGGGTAGATTTCGAGGACGAGAGGATTGAGACATCCATTACTATCTATAAGATTGACGGGGAGAGCAAAAAGCCTCTGGCAGGCGGGCATTTTGAAATTTACAAGGCCAATGAAGAAGGATATCCGGAAGGCCAGCCAGTAGATAGCCTGTATACAGACGACACCGGAAGTGCACGGAGTAAGAAGCTGCCCCTGGGCAAATACGTGGTAAAGGAAGTCCGGGCGCCGGAGGGCTACATCCTGGATATGGATGAATCGGACAATTTCATCTTTGAGGTGACAGAGAAGAGCGGCGACAATATAGATAAAACCATAACCAACTACCCTTTAAAAGGGGAACTGCGGATAGAAAAGAGGGATGAAGAGACTAAAGAAGGGTTAGACGGCGTTGAATTTACGATTTACCGCTATGATTATACCGAAGGGTTTAAAAAGTATGCAGAACTGACTACAAAGACTACTCTGGAAGGGCAGGCCGGCGTGGCCACCCTGGCAGACATTCCATACGGTATCTACTACGTGGAAGAGACAGGCGTACCGGCAGGGTATATTAACCAGGGCTTCACCAAGGAATTCTGGATTGGTGACGGGAACGGAAACGGCGGCGACCTGGAAAAGATGAGTGTGGTGCTGGAAGTGGACAATACCCGCGGGAAAGGGAAGATTAGCCTGGTAAAGGTAGATGAGGATGACAGCGAGACAGGTGTAGGAGGGGCCAGGTACGGCATCTATACGGAGATGAAGGGCGAAGATGTGAACCCGGATTCGCTGCTGAAGGATAACCTGCTGGTAACCAATTCGGACAAAACCCCAGCGGTGTCAGAGGAAATCCCATGGGGAATCTATTATGTGAAAGAAATAGAAGCCCCTGCCGGGTATGAAAAAAATGATGAGATTTATGTGGCGGAATTAAACGCAGAAGAGACGCTGGTGGAACTTGAGGCTCAGGACAAAAAGGAAACAGGCACGGTAAAGATATATAAAGTGGATGAGGATGGAGACCCTGTGCAGAATGCAGTGTTTGCAGTCTACACGAAAGAAGAGTATGAGAAGCTGAAAAAAGGCGAAGAGATCCTGGGGATTTATCCGGTGACGAATGCGGAGGGGTATGCCTCCTGCGAAAATCTGCGGCTGGGAGAAACCTATGTGGTGGTAGAGCATATAGCGCCTGCCGGGTTTGCGTTGGATGAAGAATTTGTAAAAGAATTTACCCCTACGGTGGAGAAAAAGGAGTATACCTTTACCTGTACCAACACCCGGATTGGTGAAATACTAATCCGAAAAGTGGACGAAGGCAGAGAGCCGCTGACAATTGCCATTTTCAATCTGTACAGCTGCGGGCCGGACGAGAAGCCAGAGACAGGTGATGACCGCTATATCGGGCAATTCGGCAACAGCGACAACAGTGAGGGGATAGCGCGCTACCCTACGGCCAACCTGGATGACGGCTGGTATTATGTAAGGGAAGTCAGCGCTCCCGAAGGGTATGAACTGTCTTCGGAAATCTATGCATTTGAACTGAAGGATGGGCATTATGACGACCCGGGCAGGCCTTTTGTCAACAAGCCCTATGACGCGGAAATTGAAATTTGGAAAAAGGACGAGAAAAACGAACCGATGCCGGGAGCAGGCTTTACGCTGTATGAGCGGGATGTCTTCTGGGATGAAGAAATAGATGGATGGAACGCGAACCTGATAGAACCCAGGGATGTGGATTTGGATGATAATGGCTATGCCAAAATCACAGGGCTGAAGGCGAATAAGGATTATACCTTGGTGGAAACTAGAGTTCCGGAAGGGTATAAGCAGGTGGATGATATCAATATCTATTTTGTACATATGGGTGAATTAAAGACAGAAGGCGGCAGAAACTGGTATTACTATGGGGAAACCGTTGTTAACTACCCGATTAAGGGCAAAATCGAAGTTCAGAAGAAAGTGGAGAACCCAACGGATATTGAAACGGAGGTGAACCTGGAAGGGGCCGAATTCCAGATAAAGGATAAAGGCGGAAAGGTACTGGATACCATGACCACAGGGAAGGACGGCACGGCCATAAGCAACAAGGAAATGCCATACGGCACATATCAGGTAGTGGAGACGAAGGCGCCGGAGGGCACAACTTTAAACGAAACGCCGGGAGAAGTGAAAATTGATGGGAGCATGGAGGATAATATTTACCGATATACCCACGAAAACCAGGCCATCACAGGAACAATCAGGGTAATCAAGACAGACGGCGGGGAGACGGAAAAATACCTTGCCGGCGCGGAATTTGACATTATCCGTAAGGAAGGGAACGTGACCGTGGACCACCTGGAGACAGGCGAAGACGGGGTGGCGCTCAGCAAGAAGCTGCCTTACGGCGAGTATCTGGTGAGGGAGACGAAAGCGCCCCAGGGGCATACCTTCGGGGAGATAACGGAACAGAAGGCGATAATTGGTGAAAAAGAACAAACAGTGGAACTGACCTTCACCAACCCTCCGGGAGACGGAACAGGCTTGCTGGTGCAGAAATATGACGGGGATGACCCTGAAATGTTCTTAGCCGGCGCGGAATTCGCCCTTTACCGGAAGTTAGACAGCGGAACGGGGGATGCTGCCAGTGCCCTGTATACAGCGGACAGCGCAGATGCCAATGCAGCCAGTGCCATAGATGAACCGAAAGGGGAAAATGCAGATGGCGCAAGCGCCACAGGGGTATCAGAAAGAGAAGATGCAGATGCCAATACTGCAAACGCAGCGGATGAAATAGAAAGCATGAATGCAGGCGCGGCAAACGGCACAGCCACAATAAGAAATGCAAATACACCAGAA
>BLLT01000206.1 GCA_011958945.1 Lachnospiraceae bacterium
CGGGTGTCAAAAGCCCTGGCTGCGGAATGCGTCTGACACTTTGTCAAAGAAAGTAGGGCATCTTCTGCGTGATGCCGGGTATTGTATGATATCAGGCAGGGATTTTCAGCATCTGGCCGATGCTTAGCATATCGCTGGAAAGCCCGTTCAGCTGTTTGATGGCATCTACGGTAGTGTTGTACCTTCTGGAAAGAAGCCAGAGGGTATCGCCGGCCCGGACAGTGTATTCGATGTAGCCCGGTGCCTGCCCGGCAGGGATTTTCAGCACCTGGCCGATGTTTAGCATATCGCCGGAGAGGCCATTTAGCCGTTTAATGGCATCCACGGTAGTGCCGTATCTTTGGGCGATGATCCAAAGGCTGTCCCCGGGCTGGACCACATAGGTGATAGTTCCCAGCTCCGGGTCTGGGCCTGGGGAAGGAACGTTTTGGCCGATGCCGAGATAGGTATTATATAATGCCCGCCAAGTGGCCGTGCCTACAATGCCGTCAGCCTGTAATCCCATGATTTGCTGGAAGGCGATGACTGACTGGCGGGTGCCGCTGCCGAAGATGCCGTCCTGAGTAGGGGCGGGGATGCCGGGATAATATTCGGAGACCAGGTTCAGAAGGTATTGCAAAGTGATGACATCCGGCCCTCGGGAGCCTTGGCGCAATGTGGAACTGGGAGGAACGGTGCCGATGCCCAGGGTGTTTCCTTCGCTGTTTAATTCTGCCAGCTTGGCAACCGCGGCATAGAGGCTGGAAATTTTATACCAGGTGGATTTTCCCACGATGCCGTCCGGCGTCAGATTAAAAATGCTCTGGAATTTGGTTACGGCTGCATTCGTACTGCTTCCAAAAGTGCCTGCCGGGTCGGAAATGGCCGGGATGGCCGGATAGTTTCGCCGGATTCTTGTCAGATAGGTCTGGATAGTCTGGACATCCAGGCCGGTGCTTCCGGTCCGTAAAGGTGTTCCCGGATAGGAGGAAATCACATTGGTAATGATATTGGTCTGTACGATTTCGATATCGTTAGGATAGTAAGAGCGAAGGATTTGCAAAGGGGTATAGCCTTGATTGGCCAAAGTGACAGTTCCCCACTGAGACAAGCCCTGGCATGTGGCGGTGGTGCCATTACAGAAAGAAGTAAAGTAAGGCGCGATTTGCCCCTGTCTGCGCACATACTCATTGAAAATAGCATCTACAATCCGGCTGATAGAACTATAAATCGGACGTCCATATACGAAAGCCTGGTCATAAGCCGTGCTGTTAGTTATATCGAAACTGTATCCCCGGTTTCGATACCACTCCGTATAAATCCTGTTCAGAGCGAAGGTGATAATTGCATAAATATTTGCCCGCAAGGCAGCTTCCGGCCAGGTGGGGTAAATTTCGCTGCTGGCCACGTTTTTTACATAATCGGGAAAGGATACCTGTACATTGGAAGCAGAAGATGTGGGAGTGCCCAGATGGACCGTAATGGGGTTTGGGATAACTACCTGGCGCAGGATACGTGATTCCGGTTCCGTTACGGCTCCTTCCTGCGTTCGTGAACCTTGCTCGGTGACGGCGGGCTTGCCTATGGAGATTTCCGCCTGAAGCGGGCTGCGCTGTGACTCCTGCATGGGAACGAGGGTGATAGGCAGCAGGGCATTTTCCCCTTCATATATGGGAATACTTTTCACATAAAGGGAATTGAACCCGGACATCTGAGCCAGTACATTATAGCTGATATAGGGTGTTCCTGCATAATACGGATTTTGAGAAAAGCTTTTATCCACAGTTTCCAGAGGGATTTGTTCCGTTTCCCCGTTTTCATCCGTAGTCAGTACATAGACACTGTTGCCCTGCCTGTTCAAAACTCTGATTTGTACGCCGCCAAGGGGAACGGCGTCATGGGCGGTCCGTGCCTGTATGGTCAAATAACCGATAGCCATAAATATTTGCTTCTCCTTATTTATTATATATTATAGATATGAAGATGGAAAAAACCGGTGACCGTTCCTATAATAAGAAGAAGGAAAAGGAACGCGGAGGTAAAGGAATTAAAAAAATCCGTTGAATGGGAATGGGAGATAAAGCCCATTTATTTATGTGTATTTTGCTAGACATAATCCAGAAAAGTGGTTATAATTATAATCACGGACTAAATATCCTTATATTATATGTATTGCTGTGCTGGAGGCTGACGTGAGATATAGAAAAAATGTCTATCATGCCCTGACGATGATTACCCAGTTTGGGATTAATATGCTGGTGCCTATCTTCTTATGCTCCTTTATAGGCATTTACATAGACAGAAAGTGCGGTACCTCTTTCTGGATGGTGCTGCTGTTTTTTGTGGGCGCTTTGGCGGGCTTCCGCAATGTATATATTTTTGCAAAGAAAGTATTTAGTGTAAAGAGCGAGAAGGATACGGACCTTGAAAGGGAAAGGCGAAAAAGGAATTCGCAGGGCGGGCGGCTAGGCTGAAGGTTCGCAGGCAGAAGGAAGGGCATGGATGAACAGGGTGAAAATAGATAAAACTTTATTGGAATTGTCTGTCGGCATTTTCCTTTGGGGGATTGTCTGCCAGGCGGTGGGCATCTGGCCGGTAACGGATAAAGCCGGATACAGCATTGGGCTGTGGATTGGCGTGCTCTTAGCAGCGGCAGCCGGGATACATATGTGGTGGGCTCTGGATAAATCGCTGGATTATGCCAGGGATACTGCCGTGAAGATGATGACGAAATATAATATTATACGGTATGTGGTGATTGTTATTGTTATGGCTCTCGTTATGGTAAGCGGGTTTGCTAATCCGCTGGCGGCGTTTTTAGGGCTGATGGGTTTGAAAGTAGCGGCATATTTACAGCCGTTTACTCATAGAATATGTGCTAAATTCTATAAAGACCATATATAAGGAGGTGAGGGTATGGGAGAAGGGATTTTGTTATCCGCCGCAGATATTGACTTTATGGTCCATGGGGTGTTTCCCTATGAACTGTTCGGCCAGACTGTATGGATAACAACTACGCATGTATGCGTATTGATCGTTATGCTGGTCATTATCGGTTTTTGCATTGCTGCAAACCGGGTAATAAAGCGCGCGACCGAGGTTCCTGGCACATTTCAGAATATTGTGGAACTGGTAGTGGAAATGCTGGACAATATGGTAGGCGGTGTAATGGGGAAATATGCCGTAGGTTTCCGCAATTATATTGGAACGATCTTCATATTCATTTTGCTCAGCAATATTTCCGGTCTGTTCGGTCTCCGTCCGCCGACTGCGGATTATGGGGTAACTTTCGCGCTTGGTATTATGACTTTCGTAACGATTCATTTTAACAAGTTTAAGCACCAGAAAGTCAAGGGCGTTATTCAGGGATTGTGTGATCCATGGCCAATCTGGGCTCCGATTAACGTTATCGGCGATGTGGCAGTACCGATTTCACTGTCGCTGCGTTTGTTTGCAAACATTTTGTCGGGCGTAGTTATGATGGCTCTGGTTTATGGTTTGCTTTCCAAGATAGCGATTATCTGGCCGGCAGCGCTTCATGTTTATTTTGATTTATTCTCAGGTGCAATCCAGACATATGTATTCTGTATGCTGACAATGACGTACATAACAGATGCATGTACAACGGAGTGACAAACAGCCGGATATTACAATTGAATAAAGGAAAATTTAAGACAAAATCCAACCAGGCTGCTTAGCAAAAGCGAAAAAGCAGTGTGGAAGCAAAATTGATATGCGTTGAAATACAGCGCAGAAATGGAGTAAAAAATGTAAGAATATATAGGCTCACGGAAACCCCGCCGCAAAAGCGGAATATGGAGGAAACCGGGAGGCTATAACATAACCCAAGGAGGAATGAATCATGGAATTTAACACTAATTTTATTTTAGGATGTTCGGCAATAGGTGCAGGGCTTGCGGTTATCGCAGGTATCGGTCCTGGTGTTGGCCAGGGTATTGCAGCAGGACATGCGGCAGCAGCAGTAGGAAGAAACCCGGGTGCTAAGTCTGATGTTACTTCTACGATGCTTTTGGGCCAGGCGGTAGCCGAGACAACGGGTCTGTACGGTCTGTTGATTGCTATGTTGCTTTTGTTCGTAAAACCTCTGGTACCTTAAGGAGTTTTGGGAAAAATAAAATGCTTAAGGAAAGGAGGCTCACGTCTTGAATACATTAGCAGGCACGGGATTTATTCTGGCGACGGAGGAGATGGCTCCCAGGCTGTTTGATTTGGATTTACAGCTGATTACGGATGCAGCCCTGATGATTATCGCCGTATTCGCTCTGTTTTTAATCGCATCCAAGCTGCTGTTTGACCCGGTAAGGGATATGATGCAGAAAAGGCAGGATAAGATTAAGGGCGAGCTGGACAGCGCGGCTCAGGACATGGAAGCGGCTGCCAAGCTAAAGGAAGACTATGAATCCAAAATAAAGAATATTGATAAGGAAGCGGAAGCTATCTTGAGCGAGGCGCGTAAAAAAGCTCTTGCCAATGAAAATAAGATGATTGCGGAAGCAAAGGAAGAAGCAGCAAGGATTATTGAGCGGGCACAAGTGGAAGCGCAGCTGGAGAAGAAGAAAGCAGTTGACGATGTGAAACGCGAGATGATTGTGGTCGCATCTTTGATGGCGGGCAAAGTAGTGAATTCTTCCATCGATACGACAATCCGCGACAGTTTGATTGATGAGACATTGAAGGAAATAGGTGAAAGCACATGGCTAAGCTAGTTTCAAAAACATATGGGGAAGCTCTGTTTGAGCTGGCTGTAGAAGAGGATAAAGTCGATGTCTTCATGGAAGAAATTGCGGAAATCAGGGAGGTGCTGGCGCAGAATACGGATTTTGCCAAATTCATGAACCACCCGAAGATTTTAAAGGAGAATAAGCTGGAAGTTCTGAAGAACGTTTTTAAAGGGCGTATCCAGGATGAACTGACAGGCTTTCTTACTTTAATCGTAACGAAGGACCGTTATCATGAGATAGATGCGATTCTGGATTATTTCCTTTCGGAAATCAAAAGCTATAAAGGAATCGGGATTGCATATGTAACGACGGCGTCCGGGCTTAACGGCGAACAGTGTAAGCGTATAGAGCAGAAGCTTCTGGAAACCACATCCTTTCAGCAGATGGAGATGCACTATGCCATCGATGAAAGCCTGATAGGCGGTATGGTAATCCGTATCGGAGACAGGGTGGTGGACAGCAGCATAAAAACGAAGTTAAATGAACTGACAAGGCAGCTGATGAAGATTCAGATGTCATGAAATAAAATATAAGAAAGGTGCGTACAGATCCATGAATTTAAGACCGGAAGAAATTAGTTCTGTCATAAAGGATCAGATCAAGAGATATGCCTCCGAACTGGAAGTATCCGATGTTGGTACTGTTATTCAGGTTGCAGACGGTATCGCCCGTGTACATGGCCTGGAAAATGCCATGCAGGGAGAACTTCTTGAGTTCCCCGGCGAAATATACGGTATGGTGCTGAACCTGGAAGAGGACAACGTAGGTGCGGTTCTGCTGGGCAGCCATAAGAACATCAACGAAGGCGATACTGTGAAAACAACAGGCCGCGTGGTTGAGGTTCCGGTAGGGGATGCAATGCTGGGCCGTGTAGTAAATGCTCTTGGTCAGCCGATTGACGGAAAAGGACCGATTCAAACAGATAAATACCGTAAAATAGAAAGAGTTGCGTCCGGTGTTATCACGAGAAAATCCGTAGATACGCCGCTGCAGACAGGTATTAAGGCGATTGACTCCATGGTTCCCATCGGAAGGGGACAAAGGGAGCTGATTATCGGCGACAGGCAGACTGGTAAGACAGCGATTGCCATCGATACGATTATTAACCAAAAGGGGCAGGGGGTAAAATGTATCTATGTTGCCATAGGACAGAAAGCCTCCACAGTAGCAACGATTGTGAAGACATTGGAAGAATATGGGGCAATGGCTTATACTACTATCGTAGCGGCTACTGCCAGCGAACTGGCTCCTTTGCAGTATATCGCCCCTTATTCAGGGTGCGCCATCGGGGAAGAATGGATGGAGAACGGCGAGGATGTGCTGGTAGTTTACGATGATTTGAGTAAGCATGCAGCGGCATACCGTACACTTTCCCTGCTGCTTAAGAGGCCGCCAGGCCGTGAGGCTTATCCTGGGGATGTTTTCTACCTTCATTCCAGGCTGCTTGAACGTGCAGCCCGTATGAGCGAAGAGTATGGAGGCGGTTCACTTACCGCATTGCCGATTATTGAAACACAGGCGGGCGATGTATCCGCATATATTCCTACCAATGTAATTTCCATTACAGACGGGCAGATTTATCTGGAAACGGAAATGTTTAACTCCGGTTTCCGTCCGGCGGTAAATGCAGGCCTTTCCGTATCCCGTGTAGGCGGTGCGGCACAGATTAAGGCGATGAAAAAGATTGCTGCCCCTATCCGTGTGGAATTGGCACAGTACAGGGAATTGGCTGCATTCTCCCAGTTCGGCTCCGATTTGGATGCGGATACGAAAGAGAAGCTGGCACAGGGCGAGCGTATTAAGGAAGTGTTAAAGCAGCCCCAGTATCAGCCTATGCCGGTACAATATCAGGTAATTATCATTTATGCAGCCACGAATAAATACTTGCTGGATGTTCAGGTAGCGGATATTATTCGTTTTGAAAAAGAATTTTTCGAGTTCCTGGATACAAAATATCCTGAAATTCCAAATGCTATCAAAGAGGAAAAGCAGATTTCGGATGAAACGGATGCCGCTTTGAAGAAAGCTATCAATGAATTTAAAGGACAGTTCAAAGCATCATAAATATTTTTATTGTATAGGAAACGGCGTCGCAAGACGCATGCGTTCACAGGTTCGCACCGCGGACCTGCAGTAAGTAGAGAGGATAGGTAACGGTTATGGCCTCAATGAGAGACATAAAAAGGCGTAAAGGCAGTATTCAGAGTACGCAGCAGATTACCAAAGCCATGAAGCTTGTTTCGACTGTCAAATTGCAGAAGGCAAAGCAGCGTGCGGAGAAGTCCAAAAACTATTTCCGCTGCATGTATGAGACAGTGGTTTCCATGCTTGCGAAAGCAGGGAATATCAACCATCCATATTTGCATCCGGGCAATTCCGAGAAAAAAGGGATAATTGTCATTACTTCCAACCGGGGCTTAGCCGGCGGATATAATTCCAACATCACTAAGCTGATTACCCAGGGTGATTTCCGGAAAGAAGACGTGATAGTTTATGCCATAGGTAAAAAGGGCAGGGATACATTATTAAGGTATGGCTACAGCATCCGGGAAGATTATTCCGATATTGTAGAGGAGCCTTTGTATTCCGATGCACTGGAAGTGAGCAAAAAGGTACTGGACGATTTTGCAAATGGTGAAATCGGAGAAATATATCTGGCTTATACCGGGTTTAAAAATACGGTGGTTCATGAGCCTACACTGTTAAAGCTGCTTCCTGTAGATTTAAAGGCGGCTGAAGGCGAGGAAGCCGGGGACGTGCAGGAAAACCGTGCTCCTATGAACTTCGAACCGGAAGATGACAGGGCATTGGATATGATTATCCCGAAATATGTTACCAGCCTGATTTTCGGC
>BLLT01000207.1 GCA_011958945.1 Lachnospiraceae bacterium
CGAGGCGCTTACCTCATGACACCTACAACACCGGGGAGAGCCGGGGGCGGGAAACCTCCCACTCTCTCAACTATCAGAAACTGGGGAAAGATATGCCATACTTGTTCGTGAAGAGTTCAGTTGCCTAACAAATTCACATGAACAGGGACACGAACAACTGGATTCTGGAAAACTGAATACAGGAGGTCACGAATGAAAGAACTGCCAGAAAGAATCCATGACGATACCAACGGCCTTGACTACATTCTTGTGGGTGATTATTACATTCCCGCCCTGCGGCTGACGGAGGAATCCCGCCCTATCGGGCATTGGGGGCGCAGGCGTAAAGCCTATCTGGAAGAAGCCCGCCCCGCCCTTTATTGCAGCCTGCTGTTATCCGGGAAACTCTGGACGCACCTTGCCGACGTGGACGAGCAGGCACAGGAACGGCTTGACCTTATCATGGAGCAGATGAAAGCCGCCGAGGGCGTGACGGAGAAATTGAAAGCGGATGACCAGCTTGAATGGGTGCACCGCTGCAATTCTATCCGTAACCGGGCGGAGGAAATTATCTATGCGGAACTGGTCTATGTATAATGCGGCTGGCTCCTGTCTGGAAAAAGCGGCTCTAAAGCCGGAAAATTGAACATGGGACACACGATACAGTAAAGAGGACTGCTAACCGGATTTTACGGGAATGGCAGCCCTTTTTGCGTCATTCTTTCGTCTTTTTCTTCCCAAACAGGGACAGCAGCTTTGATTTTCCACGCTGGCTGGAAGCTACGGGGAGCAGGGGGGATTTTTTAAACACACGGGCAAGGGTGGCACGTTCCTCTTCCGGGAGTCCCATATAATCAATGCCGAACACCCGGCAGATAGTAAACGCCCGTTTTTCGTCCGCCGTGCCTTTGTGCATGAGGGCGTCCAGCAGTATCACCGGGATGTTCCGGGCAAAGTCCGCTGCTGGGGTTTCCAGTTCGGCGGTGGTCTTGTCGGATTCGTGCCGGGTGCGGAGGTCTTTTACAATCCGGTCAAGGTCATCATGGATGACATGGCTGAAAAACAGTTCCTCGCTGACCTGCCCCAGTTCCAACGTGCGCATATAGAGGTCGTTTTCCGGGGGCTGCCGCTGTTCCATAATGGACTGCCTTGCCTGTTCCAGAACTAAGTTCATGTCACGGATGCGCATATCCGCAATCCGGTCAATGCAGACTTCCATATCCGTCAGCAGGCGCAAAAATCCCGGATGGCAGACAAACTCGCAGAGAAGCCGGTTGTTGAGTGCGCCGCTTTTTAACAAATCAACCGTGGAATCATTCAAGTGCAGCTCATGCAGGGCGGTGTTCGGGTGGTTCTTGTTTTCGGTCAGCCCCATGAGGTAATCCATGGAAAGGCCGTAGTATTCCGCCAGCTTTGCGAGGTTGAACGGGCTTATATCCGTGCATTTGTCGGATTCATATTTTCCCAGCGTGGCTCTTGCTATGCCTGTTGCCTTTTCCAGTTCCGCAAGCGTCATATGGCGGTTGGTTCTCTCGTCTTTCAATTTCTCCTGAAGCGTCAGTTTTATATACATTGCGCCCCTCCTCTCAAAACAGGGTTCGTGACCATTATAGCACAGGGCATTTCCGAAAGCGTGGAAATTTTGCGCTTTTGGGAAATTTTCCAGCCTTTCGGACATACGGGGGAAGCCGGTTTATTTTGATAAGATTTCAGTGTCACAGGGACATTGAAAACAGAATGACCGGCTGCAAGTGATACCGTTCCCGGAGAAGTAGTGCCATGACAGGAGCATACCAAAGGAACGGAAAACGCTGGGGTGATTCCGGGCAGGAACGGATTGCAGGCAAAACGGCAGGAAAACAAAATATCAATTATGGAGGAAGGAACATGAAGTTAAACATTGAGGAAAAGAAGATTTTATATGCCTTTGGGTGCAGGAGCCATGAGAATACAGTCCGCAGGCTGAAATGGGTCACTGCCCTGACGGTGGATGAAAAGGTGAAACGCCGGGTGCTGTGCCTGGCAAGGAAGCTGGATGATGGTGGAGCCGGTGAATGGTATCCCTGCTTTTACCATCATCTTCGTTTGGAAATGGAGGGATATTTTGAAGCAAAGAAGCATATCCGCATGGTGGAAAAAAGCACAGACTGGGAGGAATTTTATGGGAAAGCCGTCTAAGTATGAAAAGGAAACTATCGTAAATTTCAACGAGGGTGAGAAGGAAGCAAGCGTCTATACCTTCAATGCGGACTTGAAACGGCGGCTGGCGGAGTTCAGCAAAAAATATCCGCTCCTGTGCCGTTTGGAAAAGTCCACGCAGGAAGGGAGCGTGACCTATGTTCTGGATAAGTCCCGGCTGTCTATCCGGCTGGTTCCGCCTTACAGTGAGGAACGGCGGGCGGCGGCGAGGGCATACGCCAAAGAACACGGCTTCAAGCCCATGCCGGGCGGGAAGGATATTGCCTGATTTGGGGGCGTTTTACGGTCAAAACAACGGGTGCGGAGCCGGTATTTTCCCCATGGTTCACGGTGGAGGTATCAGACATCAGGGAAGCCCCGGACGGCGGAAATGCCTGTTTTGGGCGTGTTTTTCCGGCTGTCATGGGGCATGGCTTGGGTTTCTGTGGGAAATCAGAACGAGCGCGGCGCGTTCTGATTTTCTGATACGGAAAAAGGGAGCCGTCTTTGACGTGGGCGGGCGCAGCGCACTCACGTTGGCGGCAACCTTTTATGCGGGGAACAGGGGCGCAGCAGCCCTGTTGGGGTCAAGGGGCAACGCCCATTGGCGGGTTAAGGGCGGCAGTCCTTATCGGGTCAAGGGTGAAACGCCTTGCCCAGCTAGAGTTGATGCCTGCGTCAACTCGTACTGGGTATTACCTGACGCAAGTTCCGCAGGTTCGGCAGCTCCGCAGCCCTCCCGCCAGCCCGGAAATCGGTAAAAAGGAAAGGGGGATTTTGGATTGAAACTGACACGGCACAACGGGCGCTCCGGCAAAAACGGCACGTACAACCCACGCCACAATGACCGCCGCTTTGACGTGGAAAACAGCGGGCATATTGATTCGGAGCGGGCAAAGAAAAATGTATACTGGGACTGCTACCGGGGCTATACCACCGCCGGGAGCCGGGAGGATTCTTCCCAGCCGGATTTCAGCTTTGAGCAGATAGAACTGGCTTATTACACCGAGAATTATTCGGATTTCATTGAAGCCCAGAACGCAAGGAACGAGAAGAACCGGCACACGGAACGCAACCGCACGGTGGGGGATTTGTTAAAGAACAATAAGACCTGCCCGGAGGAAAGCATTTACCAGATTGGGACGGTGGAGGAATCCGTCCCGCCGGAAACCTTGTTCCAGATTGTGAATGAGTTTTATGCAGAGTTTGACCAGCGTTTTGGTTCCCACGTGCATCTTCTGGACTGGGCGCTCCATCTGGACGAGGGGACACCGCATATCCATGAGCGCCATGTATTCGATTGCAAAAACCGGTATGGGGAGTTATGCCCCCAGCAGGAAAAGGCGTTGGAAGAACTGGGAGTGCCGCTCCCTGAACCGGATAAGAAAAAGGGAAGGGACAACAACCGCAAGCAGACTTTTGATGCGGAGTGCCGGAAGATGCTTTTCCGTATCTGCGCCGCACATAACCTTCACTTGCAGGCAGAGCCGTCCTACGGCGGGCGGGATTATCTGGAAAAGCAGGACTTCATCATTGAAAAACAGAAGAAAATACTCTCCGCACAGGGGGAAGCCTTGACGAAAAACACCGTAGCCATAGCGGAGCAGGAAAAGAAGTTTGATAAAGCCGCAAAAGCCGTTTCAGAAAAAGAAAAGGAACTGGAAAAGCAGGAGGGGCTGATTGCGGAAAAAGGGCGGGAACTTTCGGAAAAGCAGGCGGCACTTGCCACTGTCACCATGAAGATTGCGGACATGGAATCGCTGGTGGAGGAAGTGGCGGACACGGCTTATGAGAAAGCCTGCGAGGTTGTGGCGGATACCGTCCGGGCGGAAACGCAGAAGGAGGACATCCGGGCGGTGGAGGATTACAAAAAGTGGCTGGCTTCGCCGGAACGGAAAGCCCCGCAGGAGAAAAGGGATTTCGCCGTGAAGTGCCTGTGTACGGTTCAGGAGCAGATAAAAAATGCGGCGCAGAAAGTGTTAAGGAAAGTCCAGTCGGCACTCCAAAAGCCGGAGGTGAGCCGTGCAAACAAGGAGCAGATTAAAGAGAAGGCAAGGGAATCCATGAAGGACAGGCTCGCAAGGGGGAAAATAGAAGCTGACCGGGTGAACCGGGAGCGCATGGAGCGCAGGAACATAAGGGCAGCAACAAAAAAAGATATGGAGATTTGAAGCATTTGCTTTCCGCTGTGGAAATGGCAGATGCTTTTTTATTTCCGGGAAGGGACGGTATGAATGTATTTGAAGCAGTAAAGGAAAATGTAACGGCAAGGCAGGCGGCGGAAATGTACGGCATCCGGGTGAACCGGAACGGCATGGCGTGCTGCCCTTTCCATGATGACAGGAATCCCAGCTTGAAGGTGGATAAGCGGTTCCATTGCTTCGGCTGCCAGGCGGACGGGGACGTGATTGACTTTGTGGCAAGGCTTTATGGGCTGCCCGGTCTGGAAGCGGCGAAAAAGCTGGCTGCGGATTTTGGAATCCCTTATGAGAGCCGGGGGCGGGCTTCCCCGAAGCCAGCCAGACGGAGCGTGTCGGCGGAACTGCGGTTCTTGCAGGCACAGCAGAAATGCTTCCGGGTGCTTAGTGATTATCTCCGCCTGTTGGAGCATTGGGGAACGGCCTATGCGCCCAAATCGCCGGAGGACGGCTGGAACCCGCTGTTCGTGGAAGCCATGCAGAAGCGGGAGTATGTGGGTTATCTTTTAGACACACTGCTGACCGGGACAGTGGAGGAAAAAGCCGCCGTCATCACGGGGCATGGGAAGGAGGTGGAACGGATT
Source organism: Lachnospiraceae bacterium (assembly GCA_011958945.1). GTDB lineage: Bacteria > Bacillota > Clostridia > Lachnospirales > Lachnospiraceae > Kineothrix. The sequence goes on from BLLT01000207.1 coordinate 4,940, forward strand.
GAGCGGAAGGTATCAAAGTTTGCCGCCAGAGGCCAGACAAGCCGTGGAGATAGCCGCAGACAGCTTGGACGGTGAAAAGACGGTGGGGGAAGTCCGGCAGATGCTGGAAACCACGCAGAAGGGGCAGACAGCCAACACGCCGGGGAATTACAGGGCGGTGTTTCTGCATGACCCGCTGCTTAGAGGGGCGTTCAGCAGCAACCTCCTGACTGACCGGGTTGACATTGTGAAGCCCCTTGGCTGGTATCGGGACGGGAACCGCTTGACGGACGTGGATATCCAATATCTGGTTCTGTACTTGGAGGAACACTACGGGCTGACATCAGAGAAGCGGATTGAGGGGGCTATCAAGGTAGCCGCCAATGAATACCGGTATCACCCTGTCCGTGATTACCTGAACAGCCTGCAATGGGACGGGACGGAGCGGGTGCGCTATGCCCTGCGCCATTTCCTCGGTGCGGAGGTGAGCGATTACAATTACGAAGTCCTCCTGCTGTTCATGCTGGGGGCGGTGGCACGGGTATTCAAGCCGGGGACAAAGTTTGAGGTCATGCTCTGTCTGGTGGGCGGTCAGGGAGCCGGGAAGTCCACCTTCTTCCGGTTCCTTGCTGTCCGTGATGAGTGGTTTTCCGATGACCTGCGGAAGTTAGACGATGATAACGTATACCGGAAGCTGCAAGGGCATTGGATTATTGAAATGTCGGAGATGATTGCCACGGCGAACGCAAAGAGCATTGAGGATATTAAGTCCTTTTTGAGCCGCCAGAAGGAAACCTACAAAGCCCCTTATGAAGTCCACCCAAAAGATCATAAGCGGCAGTGCGTGTTTGCCGGGACTTCCAACACGCTGGACTTCCTGCCCCTTGACCGAACCGGGAACCGGCGTTTCCTGCCGGTGCAGGTGCAGGCGGAAGCGGCGGAGGTTCACATTCTGGAAGATGAAGCCGCTTCCAGAGCCTATATCGGGCAGATGTGGGCGGAGGTCATGGAGGTTTACCGGAAGGGGGATGCAAAGCTGAAATTAAGCCCGGCAATGGAACGGTATCTGAAAGAACACCAACGGTCATTCATGCCAGAGGACACCCTCGCCACCCAAATTCTGAACTTTTTGGACGGGTACGGTGGGAAGATGGTATGCTCCCTGCAAATCTACCATGAAGGGCTGGGACACCCGGCTCATGAGGAACCGAAGCAGTATGATATTCGTGATATTAATTCCATTATGAAGAACTATGCGGCGGGCTGGAAAGCCTTTGAAAATCCACGGCATTTCCCGCCGCCCTATAACCGGCAGAAGGGCTGGGAACGGGCTGAGCCGCCTGACAACGGAGGTCATGGAGAATCGGGTTTCCAGCCTTTGCCCGAAGGGGAAGCCGTCCAGCTTGGGCTGCCAAAGGAATGGCTGGAAGGGGGAAAGCCATAGCCGGTTGTCGGCTGGTTGCCCCTCCCGTTGTCAAGCCCGTTGCCGGGAAGGGAGCCTAAAAATACCGTATTTTAGGGCTTTTTCTTCCCCTGACAACGAAAGCAACGGAGAAACAGGAAGAAAATCAATCAGGACAGGAAACGGGAAGCCGGGTTTTGTGTGCGGAGTTTTTTAACGTCCGTTGTCAGCACCCGTTGTCAGGCTCCCACTTGTCCGGCAGCACACGACACACGCCCGGACAGAGTTGTCAGGGTATCTTTATGGAGGTAAATGCCTATGGCAAAACAAGCAGACCGCCCGGCGCAGAGCCGGAACAAAAAGAAAAAGGTACAGTTTATCGTGTCCCGTGAGTTTGCGGGCAGCCAGACCATGCAGGAAGCCTTTGAGCAGCTTATCGAGCGGCAGACCTGTGAGCGGTTCGAGGAATGGCAGAAACGGCAGGCCAGCTAAAGGGCGGGAACCGGAGAAAAACCGGGAATCTTGCAGAAAACAGTTGAACAAATGGCGGGGGCATGGTATTATCATGGTATCGTGTCCCTGTTCATAGAAGGAGAACCCTATGAGCAGGAAAAATAACCTATCGAATCAGAAAATAACCGCCCTCTATTGCAGGATTTCCCTTGATGACGGCAGCCAGAATGAGAGCATGAGTATCTCGAACCAGAAACTTTTGCTCAAAGATTACGCTGAAAAGAACGGTATGCCTCGGTACGAATATTACGTGGACGACGGGTATACGGGAAGGAATTTCAACCGCCCTTCGTTTAAGCGTCTGATTGCCGACATTGAAGCAGGGAAGGTAGGCTGCGTGATAACCAAAGACCTTTCAAGGCTTGGGAGGAACTATATTGAAGCGGGCAGTTATATCGAAATCTTTTTCCCAAAACACAATGTAAGGTATATAGCGGTCACGGACGGCGTGGACAGCCTGACAAGGCAGGAAATGGACATTACGCCGTTCAAAAATATCCTGAATGATATGTACAGCCGGGATATTTCAAAGAAAGTGCTTGCCGGGCGCATGACACGCTCCCGTCAGGGGAAATTCTGCGGCGGGCAGCCGCCCCTTGGCCTGATGCGTGACCCGGAGGAAAAGGGACACCTTATCCTTGACCCGGACACTGCGCCGACTATCCGTAAAATCTATGAC
>BLLT01000208.1 GCA_011958945.1 Lachnospiraceae bacterium
GGAATTGGCCGCTGGGCCAATTCTTTTTTTGTCTTTACAGTTTTTTTATAATTATTTTTGAACTAATGTGTTGACATTATCCGGGGTAAGTGATATTTTATGGTAAGAAGATGTTAGCACTCTAAAAGGTTGAGTGCTAACAAAAGTAATAAAAAGGGAGGATGATGGGGTGCAGTCACTAGACGAAAGAAAAATGAAAATTTTGCAGGCCATTATCCGAAATTACCTTGAAACGGGAGAACCGGTCGGAAGCAGGACGATTTCAAAATATACAGATTTAAATTTAAGTTCTGCTACGATAAGAAATGAAATGGCAGATTTGGAGGAATTAGGGTACATTGTCCAGCCCCATACTTCGGCAGGGCGGATTCCATCGGATAAAGGCTACCGGCTCTATGTGGATCAGATGATGGAGGAGAAAGAGCGTGAAGTGGAAGAACTGAAGGAATTTTTGCTGGAGCGGGAGGATAAAATGGAACACCTCTTAAAGCAGATGGCGAAAGTTCTGGCACAGAATACCAATTACGCTACTATGATATCGGCTCCCCGGATTCACCGCAATAAGGTAAAGTTCATACAGCTGTCCAGGGTGGATTCCAACCAATTGCTGGCGGTGATTGTTATTGAAGGCAATGTGATTAAAAATAATATTTTAAGTGTGGAAGAGGAAATAGACGATGAAACATTGCTGAAACTGAATATACTTTTGAATACACATTTGAATGGATTATCTTTGGAGGAGATTAACCTGAGCATGATAACCGCCATGAAACAGCAGGCGGGGATACACAGTGTTATCATAGGGAATGTGATTGATGCCGTGGCGGAGGCCATTAAGGCGGACGAGGATTTGGAAATATACACAAGCGGGGCAAATAATATTTTTAAATATCCGGAACTGGCGGATAACCAGAAAGCCAGCGAGTTAATTACCACTTTTGAAGAGAAGCAGCTTTTAAGCGAACTGGTGGTGGATAGCCTGGCCGATGAAAATAATACCGGGATACAAATATATATTGGCAATGAGACACCGGTTAAAACGATGAAGGACTGCAGTGTGGTAACAGCTACTTATGAACTGGAAGAAGGGATGAAAGGAACCATCGGCATTATCGGCCCTAAGCGTATGGATTACGATAAAGTAGTGGGAACATTAAAAAACTTAAAGCATCAGCTGGATGATTTATATAATAAAAGAGAGTAGGGAGAAAGGGATGGTCGAAATGGCAGAAGAAGCAGGCAGAGATATAAACGGTAAGGAAAGCGGCAAAGAAGAAAATAATAAAGAAGCGGGAGAAGCAATGGAAGAAAAAGATATGCAGGAAAATGGTATGGAAGAAGAGAGAATGGAAGATAATGAAAATCAGGAAGAGGCAAGGGATGGCGGGATAGACAATGGCCAGGATGCGGAAGCCGAGATGGAAGAAATGGCTGAAGACGATGAAGAGGAAGCGGAGGACGCCGGGGAAACTGCCGGCGGGAAAAAGTTTTTTAAGAAGAAACCGAAAGCGGATAAAAAGCAGGATGCCATGAAACAGAAGGTGGAAGAACTGGAGGATCGGGTAAAACGTCAGATGGCAGAATTCGAGAATTTCCGGAAGCGTACCGATAAAGAAAAAACAGCCATGTTTGAGGTGGGAGCCAAGAGTGTTATTGAAAAGATTCTTCCGGTAGTGGATAATTTTGAAAGGGGATTGGCCAGCATTTCTGAAGAAGAAAAGGGAAATGGTTTCGCCGACGGCATGCAGATGATTTATAAGCAGCTGATGACGGAACTGGAAAATCTGGGTGTGAAGCCTATAGAAGCCGTCGGGCAGGAGTTTAACCCCGATTACCATAATGCGGTAATACAGGTAGAGAGTGAGGAGTACGAATCCGGCATAGTGGCACAGGAACTGCAGAAAGGATACATGTATAGGGAGTCCGTAGTAAGGCATAGCATGGTGGCTGTAGTACAGTAGTTGGTGAATCAGACATACTAGCCTGGGCAGTTTGCCATATCCGATGGGCAGAGGATGCAGCAGAGCAAGTAATATTAAGTATATAATAGGTTTCTGTTATATAGATTTAAGCAACAGTGGAAAGAATAAATTTTTATTTATAATTTAGGAGGGCTTGATATGAGCAAAATAATTGGTATTGACTTAGGAACAACCAATAGCTGCGTGGCAGTTATGGAGGGCGGTAAACCTACTGTTATCGCCAATACAGAAGGCGCAAGGACAACACCGTCGGTAGTGGCATTTACAAAGACTGGAGAAAGGCTGGTAGGTGAGCCGGCAAAACGTCAGGCAGTGACGAATGCAGAGAAGACCATAGCATCCATTAAAAGGGATATGGGTACGGACAGAGGGCGTACTATTGATGAGAAAAAATATTCCCCTCAGCAGATTTCCGCTATGATTCTCCAGAAGTTAAAGGCGGATGCAGAAAGCTATTTGGGCGAGAAAGTTACGGAAGCAGTTATTACGGTTCCGGCTTACTTCAATGACGCGCAGCGTCAGGCAACAAAGGATGCCGGCAAGATTGCCGGTTTGGATGTAAAACGTATTATCAACGAGCCTACCGCAGCCGCTTTAGCTTATGGCTTGGATAATGAAAAAGAACAGAAAATAATGGTATATGACCTTGGCGGCGGTACTTTCGATGTTTCCATTATCGAAATCGGCGACGGCGTTATTGAGGTGCTTTCCACCAACGGCGATACCCACCTTGGCGGCGATGATTTTGACCAGAAGATCATTAACTGGATGCTGGATGAATTCAAAAAGAAAGAAGGGGTTGACTTATCGGGCGATAAGATGGCGCTTCAGAGATTGAAAGAAGCAGCTGAAAAGGCGAAAAAGGAATTATCCTCTTCCACCACAACCAATATCAACCTTCCGTTCATTACGGCTACAGCAGAAGGGCCGAAGCACTTTGATATGGATCTGACAAGGGCAAAATTCGATGAACTGACCCATGATTTGGTAGAAAAAACGGCGATTCCGGTGCAGAACGCTATGAAGGATGCCGGGCTTACCAATTCCGAAATCGGCAAAGTATTGCTGGTTGGCGGTTCCACACGTATCCCGGCTGTACAGGAAAAAGTAAAACAGCTGACAGGCCATGAGCCTTCCAAGAGTTTAAACCCGGACGAATGCGTTGCATTGGGCGCATCCATTCAGGGCGGTAAGCTGGCAGGCGATGCAGGTGCAGGGGAAATCCTGCTTCTGGATGTTACACCGCTTTCCCTTTCCATTGAGACAATGGGCGGCGTGGCAACAAGGCTGATTGAAAGAAATACGACAATCCCTACGAAGAAGAGTCAGATTTTCTCCACAGCGGCAGATAATCAGACGGCAGTAGATATCAACGTGGTACAGGGCGAGCGGCAGTTTGCAAAAGATAATAAATCCTTAGGGCAGTTCAGGCTGGATGGGATTCCGCCGGCAATGCGCGGTGTTCCTCAGATAGAGGTTACTTTTGATATCGATGCCAACGGTATCGTAAATGTATCCGCAAAAGACCTGGGAACAGGCAAAGAGCAGCATATCACCATTACAGCGGGCTCCAATATGTCCGATGATGAAATCGATAAAGCGGTGAAGGAAGCAGCGGAATATGAAGCACAGGACAAAAAGAGGAAAGAAGCTATTGATACAAGAAACGAAGCGGATTCTTTCGTATTCCAGACAGAAAAGGCATTGAATGAAGTGGGCGATAAGATTGACGCTTCCGCAAAGGGCACGGTAGAAGATGACCTTGCTGCTTTAAAGGCAGTCTTGGAGAGAACAAAAGACCAGGAAATGTCAGATAGCGATATCGATGAAATGAAGGCGGCAAAAGAAAAACTGATGAGTGATGCACAGGCACTTTTTGCAAAGGTATATGAGCAGTCACAGGGTGCGGCAGGTGCAGGCCCGGATATGGGTGCACAGGCAGGCCCGGCAGACGATGTGGTGGACGGAGATTACCGTGAAGTATAGGAGATGGAAACTGGAAATCGCGAGAATGGCGATGGGAAGACGGGTGTTCAGCAACGGAGAAGTTCTAAGGCACAGGTTATGTGCCTGAGAACTTCTTGCGCTTGAATATAAGACGGGAATTAAGTTGACAAGAGGAGTTAGTTATGGCAGAGCAAAAACGAGACTACTACGAAGTCCTCGGAGTAGATAAAAGTGCAGATGAAGCAGCGATTAAAAAAGCATACCGAGTTCTGGCCAAGAAATATCATCCGGATATGAATCCCGGTGATAAAGAAGCGGAAAAGAAGTTTAAGGAAGCCTCGGAAGCATATGCCGTGCTTAGCGATCCGGAAAAGAAGCGCCAGTATGACCAGTTTGGCCATGCAGCATTTGAAGGCGGGGCTGGCGGCTTCGGCGGTTTTGATTTTAACAGCGCTGATTTCGGGGATATTTTCGGAGACATTTTCGGGGATTTCTTTGGCGGCGGACGAAGGGGCGGAAGGGGAAGCAGCGGTCCTATGAAGGGCGCTAATATCCGCACCAGCGTAAGGATTACTTTTGAAGAAGCTGTATTTGGTGTTGAGAAGGAATTGGAACTGACCTTAAAGGATGAATGCGCTTCCTGTCATGGAAGCGGTGCGAAGCCGGGAACCAGCCCGGAGACATGTTCGAAATGCGGCGGCAAGGGCCAGGTGGTATTTACCCAGCAGTCTTTCTTCGGAACGGTGAGAAATGTGCAGACTTGTCCGGATTGTAACGGAACAGGGAAGGTTATTAAGGATAAGTGCCTGGATTGCCACGGGAGCGGATATATTGCTAACCGGAAGAAGATTAAGGTTTCCATACCGGCGGGTATTGATAACGGGCAGAGCGTACGTATCAGGGATAAAGGTGAACCAGGAAGCAATGGCGGGCCGAGAGGGGATTTGCTTGTGGAAGTTATTGTGGGCAGGCATCCTATCTTCCAGCGCCAGGATTATAATATTTATTCCACTGTGCCTGTATCTTTTGCGGTCGCAGCTTTGGGCGGCGAGATTATGATCGATACGGTGGACGGCAAGGTGATTTATGATGTAAAAGCAGGAACCCAGACCGATACAAGGGTACGCCTGAAGGGCAAAGGGGTTCCGTCATTGAGAAATAAGGATAATCGGGGGGATCATTATGTGACGTTAGTGGTTCAGGTGCCCGATAAGCTTTCCCATGAGGCAAAGGAACTTTTGCGGAAATTCGATGCGGAGACGGGGAATACGCTGCATGCGGCGAAGGAGGCTTCGGGAGAAGCGGGGGAAGTGAAGGATAAGAAGAAGAAATTTTGGGAGAGGTAAGAGGGGGATTGATTTTTGCGGCGGGGGGCGTCAAGGGAGGCCTTCCCTCCGGGCATAGTTTGGGTTTGCGCCTGGACAAAAAAAGCAGATTTCACTAATGAAATGGATATTGGGATTGGAGGGCGGACGGGTCAGAAGCAGTGGGCATCCGTGCCCATGCTTCTTAAAACCGCCATCCATGGCAGTTTTACCCTGCGTATTCGACCATTTCATAAGTGAAATTTCTGCTTTTTTTGTAATAGGCGCAAACCCAAACTATGCCCGGAGGGAAGGCCTCCCTTGACGCTTCGCTGCCGAAAATATAATTTTGAGGGGGAGGGAGGGTCTTATTTGTTGGAGGGGAGTAAAAGGGTATCCTGTTTGTTATTCGTATTCTACAAATTTTCCATATTCCTCCCAGATATTGCAAATCCAGGTTTTGCCTTGGTTGAAGATGATTTCGCTGCCGTTTTTATCGTAGAATTTGGCGGGGGTGGCATCGCCGTCATAGCGTTGCCATGTGGCTTCGATGACTTTGCCGTTTGTGAAGATTAGGGCATCCCCTTCTCCGTGGACGCCGAAGGCCAGATAGTCTTTTTTGTCCCGTACTTCTCCGTGGCAGTACTGGAAGATTACGTTGGAAACGGCCAGGTGGCTGTTGTCATATTCGTCTATTTGTTTCTTTCCGTTCTGGTAGCGGTAATAGAGTTTGTCCTTTTCGTTATATTCGAAGTAGGGGTTATAAAAGCCGTATCCTCCGGAATTTTCTTCTCTGCCGCCGGGATAGAGATAGGCGGCATCTTCGCATTTGGGGTAGGATGCCCGGTAATTTTCGGCAGCGAAGGTAAAAGGAGGAACGTAGCTGTCATCGTATTCTGTTTCGTATTTATGCCGTTTTATTGCTTTTTGCAGGCCGTCCGTAAAAAGATAGCCGGTAAATTCGGTGGCATAGCCGGGGCGGCGGATTCTTCCGAAGGCTTCGTCGGAAGGGTTGTGGATGCCTTCTACGGCACAGCTGATGTTCTGGACAGCATCGCTGCGAAGCAAATCTTCCACGTAGGGCCTTGCCAGCCCCCAGTTGCAGTAAATAGCCTGATATCCCATCGCTACATAGACGAAATAGTCCCGGCTGCTGCGGATGGGGCCGATATGCTCCAGTTCGTCATAATCTTCAAAGATGGCCATCAGCCTGGTGATTCTTCCTTCTACCGGCGCTTCATAAATGATAGCGGCTTTAGAAAGCCCATACTGGGGCAGGGCCGGAGTATTGTTGGGTATCATGACGGCAATGGGCCTTTTGTCCGCTTTTTCCTTTTCCAGCCATTCCCCGGTAAGGTAGCTTTGTATTTTGCCGTTTTTTTCTTTCCGCTTATTGATAGTGGGAATATCAGAATCACCGTTTTCTTCTGTATATTCTTTGGGCTTTTCTTCGTTTTGATTACTATTGTTTCTGTCTATATCATTTTTTTCCAATCCTTTGTTAGAAGAGGAGTCGCCAGGGGAATCTAAGGGATTTTCGTTGGCTTCCCCGAGAGAAAGTTCGTCCGCAGTGTTTTTGCCGCATCCGCTGTAAATAAACAGGAAACATGAAAATGCTGCGGAAAATAATATTACTGTCATTTTTTTAGTCATTTTATAATCATCCCCTTTCCATAATTTGAAATCATAAAAAATTTAATATAAACAGACATATTATAAAATGAAAATTCACATACTGTCTATGATTTGATTTTTCCATTAAAGGCGGAATGAGGCAGAGATGGAAATAAAAATATAAGAAAAAAGAGTTTGGCAGGAGGCCGAACTCTTATTTGGAATGATTGATATCTTTAATAACCGCAAGGAGATGCTGTGCCTGCGGCCCTGTCAATTTCTGGATTTCCCGGATAAGTTCTCCAGTATAGTAAAAATTATTCAGTTCATCATTAAAAAAGTCTTTGGGTGAAATATTGAAATAATCGCAAATATAAAAAAAGATAGGCAGGGAAGGGAGAGCCTTGCCGTTTTCTATACGGTTGATATAGCTGGGATTCTGCCCTAAAGCCAGGCTCATTTCCCGGGCGGATACATTTTTTTCAAGGCGGAGCTGTTCCAGCCTTTTTGCAAATAATTTTTCTTCGTACATAAAAATGACCTTGCCTTTCCTGGAGGTTTCAAATTGCAAATGAGGTACCGCGCAAAAGCATGGAAATAGTTTTACAATTATTTGTAACAGTTCAGCCTTCGGCTTCCCTGTTACGGAATCTGCCCATTCC
>BLLT01000209.1 GCA_011958945.1 Lachnospiraceae bacterium
AACCCTTGATTTTAAGCCATTCTTCAATACTTTCGCCTGCGACAACCCTTGCTGCCCGTTTTCAACGTGCAGGACTAAAGCCGTTGAAATGCGGTTCATCGGAAAAGGATTTACCCCCGTCTCTGCAAGTGCCTTATCCCATGCCTGCATCACTTCATCGGAACTCTCCGGCCTGAAAGCATTCGTTTCTTTCTTTGTTGCAGCTTTATTTATTGCATCAGCAAAATTTCTTCCCGCCGCATTCCTCTCTGTCTTTCTCGTTTCATACCCTGCCACAGGGTATCCTGCTTCTGTTCCATTTACATTCATTTTCTTAATCCTCCATTTTCTTTGTTATAGCAGCCACTTGGCTCGTTGCTCGCGGGAATAAACATAGAAATCAGCATAGCCATTATTCCTATAACGAGATAGACTGCCGCATACAGGATAAATGCTGTTTCCCCCATATCAAAGAATATCCATGTTCCTATCAGAAATAGTACTGCTGAAATAACCGGAAGGCTCCACAGATGCTTCACATCTTTTCCCGCAAACGCTCCGTTTATCACGGAATATAATGGATTGACTGCAAAAAACAAAAGAAAACATACTGCCATTCCCGTATCGCCTTTTACGAAAGTAACCGCAAGCAACGGAAACGCCGATAAAAATATAGAACACTGGCATAAGCCCGTACTGCACCATATTCCGAAACGATGATAACTCCCCGTTTACGCTCCAATCATTGGCCATCGTTCCCGCCAAAAGCACTACAGCAGAAAGCAATCCGGCCAAGAACATCATTGAACCTAAAATCACTTTTTTCATTGAAAGGTCTCCTTTTTCAACTTTGTTTTTCAGTCCTGCACATCCACCTCTCCCGTTCAGAGCCGCCCCTGCACCCTCGCAGTCCGCAGAGGCAAGGTTTTATGCGCCTCTGCGGAATAGGGTGTAAAGATTATATCTGTATATCCAATGTGCTGCCCGAAGACGTTTTTTTCACAAGAGAGCCGCATGACTTCACAAGCGAATTATCAATGGACTCCCTTGTGATTCCGTCCAAAGCCCCAGACGGGATCGGCTTGCCCGGCTCCCATTTTGGATCAATAGCTTTCACCGCATCAACAAATGCCTGCGTATATGCCCTTTCATACTGCCTTAATGTATTCCCTGCTGCCAGTCTGTCATTCTTATCCATTTTCCGATACAGATTCAAATATACATCTGAACGCCTTGTAGTGTCTCCATTGCCTACACCATTTTCCTGCAGAAACTCTTTCTTGGTCAGTTCAAACATCTCATCCCTGCTGCTCTCCGGTATATCAATGATCCTATTCTTTTCTGCACGGTTTTTCTCCGTTACAACCAGACCCGCCAATCCCGTAACAGGACTGATGTAGTCGCCATCCTTATCATAGCGGCTCATCCTGTTTTTGATTGCCTGAACATTTGTGTACCCAACACCAGAGCACGCCGCCGACATACTTTTCATTACTGCCTGATACTGCTTGCTATTCGTGTCAATGCCTGCTTTTTTCAGCATTTTCTTTCCACCTTTGCTGTTAATGGGCATTCCCGATAATTCCTGAAATCTGTTGCTGAAATCTCTTACTATGAACATATCCCATACCTCCTTGACTTAATATTTTTGTGCCAACCCTGGCCTGCTGCCGTTTCATAAAATCCATCGGCGGATACACCCGCATTTCAAACCACGATTGCACCAGATGACTATAAATTGCACGAAATGACCATAAAGTTTATAACATCACCACCGCCTGGAATTTTTCTTCATCACAGGAGACGGCAAAATCGCCCCCGTATTTATCTGCCACCGCCTTCACATTCGACAGGCCGGTGCCTTCCATGACCTGCACCTTTTCCACCACGGGGTTTCTTACGGAGAAGATCAGCTTCCCGCCCTCCTGCACCAGCTTGACATGGATGACGACATTCCTCCCCCGCCGCGCCACCTTCACGCATTCGTGGATGGCGTTGTCCAGCAGGTTGGAGAGCAGGATCACCGTTTCCTCCTCATTCAGCCGCAGGCCGCCCATGTCGCCCACCCGGAACGTCATGGACACGCCCTGCTCCCTTGCGGCATGGAACTTCTGGTTCAGGACGGCGTCCACCACCGGGTGGTTCGTGCTGACCGCCGCCATCTCCACCGATATGCTCTCCGTCAGCTGCTCCGCAAGCGCGGTGGCGGCCTGCATGTCACCTTTCTTCAACAGCACCTGCATCGTCCTGATCTGGTTCTTATAGTCGTGCATCTTCCTCCCCTGCCGCTCATAGACCGCCTGCATATCCCGGTAATGGGCAAGCTGGCTCTCCTTCTTCTGGCCTGCCAACGCGCTTTCCCGGAACAGTTCCTCTTTTTCAAGGATACCCTGCATCAGCTCTATGACAAGGATGTTGATGAATATCAACCCCGCGGATAAAAAGAGATATGCTGTCTGCACTTTTGTTTCCGTACTGCTACAGAAGAACATAAGCAGCATGGATGCCACAGTGAGCAGCGGAATCATGGAAAATTTCAGCCACTCTTTATGGGAAAGCTCCCCGTTTTTGTTCTTCCCTTTCCATATTTTCCGAACTATGAACACCAGACAGAGCCAGATCATTTTTGAGGGCAGGAGCAGAAAAGCAAGCACCACGTTTTGGGAAATGGACATATTTTCTATCTGCAGGAAAAAAAGGTCTGTCAGAAACAGCAGCGCATAATTCAGTCCGGAAAAGAAGATACGCTGTTTCCAGCCCGCTTCGTAAAACACTGTGCAGAATGTGATGGAAACAAGGATTACCAGCATGACCTTGATTCCCATTAAATCAAAATATCCTCCTAATAGCGCCACTACCATGTCAGCAAAATACAAAACAACATATCTGCACTTTCCCAGCCGCCCCACATCCGTTTTCTTCAAAAAGGTATCTAAGAAATATATGCTCCCCCATGCCTCTACCGCCATGATACAGAAAGAAAGTATCCACATCCCCATGATCACTCCGCCCCCTTAAACAATGTATACTGCCGCTTCACTTCCGGGTACCTGGACTTCGGGACGGATATCTCCTTCCCCGTGGTCAGCACCATGACATAGCTGCTGAGTTTCCCAATGTACCTCATGTTGATGAGGAAGCTCTGGTGTATCCGCACGAAGCCCATCCCCGCCAGTTCCGTCTCCAGCTCATCCATCTTCTTATAGATGCTGTACGTCTCCCCCGCCGTGTAGAACACGTTCTTGTGCCTGCTCGTCTCAATATAGATGATGTCGTCCACCCGCAGGCGCACATTCCCCTCCACAAAGCCGAACTCCACCACCCGTTCCTCCCGCAGGATGTCCTCCACGCACTCCTGCAGAGTCTGTTCCAGGTCATCCTTTAACAGGAATCGGCTGGCCTTCACCTTGTACCCGTCCAGCGCATAGTTCACATAGGCGGTCACCAGCACGATATGTACCTTCGGGCATTCCGCCTTGATCTTCCCCGCCGCCTCCAGCCCGTCCATGCCCTCCATGTTGATGTCCAGGAACACGATGCCGCATTCCCGTACATACCTCATATCCGCATAAAGCTCCGCGCCTGAGCCATATTCCCTTATTTCAAAATCATGCCCGCAGGCTTCCAGCAGCGCCCGCAGCGCGTTCCTGTCCTCCCTGCTGTCATCGCAGACCGCTATCTTCATCCATATTTTCCCCACTTTCCGTCATAAATTATATCGGATTATAGGGCATCATATCAAACGCTATTGCACAAAACTCCCATAAATTGCACGAAACGACTATAAATCAATCTCAGAATATCACCGAAATGGCTAAAGTTTTTCCCCATTCGTCCTTAGTGTATTCTCCCTTTAAAGCCGCAGGGCTTCAATCATCTCATAGGCAATGCTGATGTCCGTCAACCCGTCCGGAAGCCCTGTTCGGGGATGCCACTCTGCCGCCGCCAGTTCCTTCCTGTCAAGGCGTATCCCATCAGGGCCATTTCCCTTCATACCAGCAGCTTAAGTGCAGGGCCGTGGCCCCGGCAAAGAAAGCCCATTCCGGAAGGACGGGAGGCTCCTGCGCCCGTCCCCCATATCCCGCAAAAGCACATCCTCTCCCCGGAAGGAGAAAAAGCAGTCATCCGGGGCCGGTGCTGTACCGCGGTATACCATATCCAGCCTGTAAGGGGAGATATCCTGTATCATGGCTCCCCTCCTTACAGGTGCCGCAGGTTCTCACGGTATCTGCGCAGTTCCTTTTCATCCACGGCGCCGATGACCTCATCCAGCCACTTTACCATCCGTTCCCTATCCTTCGGCAGATGCCCTTCCACGTTGATGCAGTTCGATGCGCCCATCGTTGCAAAATAGGTGTCTATGTCAAGGCTGCCGACCAGCGTCCTCAGTTCATACAGCTTTTCTGTCTCCGTTTCCTCCGTCCAGTTGCCAGCCTGGATTTCCTGGTACAGTTCCGAGGTCGGGTAGACCGTCAGCATGGAGGAAACAATGACCTTCGGGTGGATCTGGTTGAACACCTCCGCCGTGTTCTTCACCCCTTCCTCCATATGCCCGGAGCCGTATATCCCGGCAAGGTAGAAGAAGTTATAATCCATTCCTGCCTCATCCAGTCTTTTACATTCTTCTATGATCTCCTTCGTGCCGAACCCTTTATGCATGAAGGACAGGGATTCCTCGTCGCCCGCCTCCACGCCGATGGTAAGGCTGTTGTACCCAAGCCCCCGCAGTTCCCGTAGCTGCTCCGTGGTCTTCGGCGTGATGTCCGTGATACGGGCGAAACAGCCGATGGACTGCACTTTTGGGTAATATTTCCGCACCAGTTCCGCCAGCGTTTTCAGCTTGTCAAAACTTAAGACGAACGGGTTTGCCCCGGTGAAGAATACCCTCTTTGCGTTCCGGTAGTAGCGGCTGATCTCCTTCAAGTCCGCTTCCACCTCGGATAAAGGCGACATCCGGAACTTAAACGGCACGTCCTCATAAAGCGTGCAGAACTTGCATTTGTGGTGTGTACAGCCCGCCGTCACCTGTACCAGTGCGCTCCCAGCCTCATAAGGCGGCCTCCATATCGTTCCCGTGTAATGCATAAACCATCTCTCCTTCCTGTCTGTAAAAATCTAACTGACGATACCCCTGATCTCCTTTAAGTCCCGGATACCGTTTTCCTCCATGTACTTTTCCAGCCCGCCGATGATCTCCGGCATGGCACAGGGGTTCCTGAAATTCGCCGTCCCCACCGCCACTGCGACAGCCCCGGCCATGATGAACTCCAGCGCATCCTCCGCCGTCTGAATCCCTCCCATCCCGATGACCGGGATGCTCACCGCCCGGCAGGTCTGCCAGACCATCCGCAGCGCAACCGGCTTTATGGCAGGCCCGGACAGGCCGCCCGTCTTGTTTGCCACGCAGAACGCCCTTTTCTTCACGTCAATCCTCATGCCCGTGATGGTGTTGATCAGCGAGAGCGCGTCCGCGCCTCCGGCCTCCGCCGCCTTTGCGGTCTCCGTTATGTCTGTGACATTCGGCGTCAGTTTCATGGAAACGGGCTGCGCCGCTTTCTTTTTTATCTCCTTCGTGATGTACTCCACCATCCCCGGCTCCTGCCCGAAAGCGATCCCGCCATGCTCCACGTTGGGGCAGGAGATGTTGGCCTCCAGCATATCTATCTCCTGCCCGGACAGCCGTTCCACCACTTCCAGATAATCCGCCACGGTGCTGCCGCATATGTTCACAATGACCTTCGTATCAAACTGTCTGAGGAAAGGGAGGTCCCTCTCTATAAAGACGTCTATCCCCGGATTCTGCAGCCCCACTGCATTTATCATCCCGCTGGCCGTCTCCATGATCCTTGGGGCCGGGTTCCCCTCCCACGGGACGCATGAGACGCCTTTCGTGACCACTGCGCCTAGCCGGTTCAGATCCACGAACCCGCTGTATTCCTGCCCGGAGCCAAATGTCCCGGACGCAGGCATCACCGGGTTCTTTAACCTGATGCCCGCTATATCCACTGATGTGTTTATCCCGTCCGCCTCCTTCCTGAATCACATGATAGCAACTGGCAGGGGAAAAGAAAAGTACTGTCTTTTTTCGTTTATAGTGCGGAAAATGATACCGGTATCAAAAATCATAGTACCTTGAACAGACAGGACGGATATAGTATAATGCCGTTAGAAGGAGGGACACCTATGAGCAACATGAAAGCGCCGCTGCCCCAATGTGCGGCTATGGTCAGGGTACAGAACATCTTAAGCGGGAAATGGAAGATAACGATATTATGGTACATCGCGGAATATGAGGTGCAGCGGTTCGGGGAACTGAGGCGGAGGCTTGGGGACATCACGCAGTCCACCCTTACCAAGCAGCTCCGGGAACTGGAACAGGACGGCTTCATCTCCCGCTATATCTATCAGGAAGTGCCGCCGAAGGTGGAGTATTCCCTGACTGACCTGGGGAAAAGTTTCATCCCTATTTTGAGAGATATGAAAATCTGGAGCGACACGCATCTGATGTAGGCTGAACTGCAAAACGAGCCTGCGCTGCAATGCCATGCCAGCACAGGCTTTCATTCTGCCTTTAGATAATAGACAGGCGGCTTCCGGTTTAAGACCCGTTCTCATCTTCTTCTATCCAGACTATACTGTCGGTTTTGGAATCTCACCCTGCCCTGCAGATGCCAGTATTAAGTTGTAAAAAACTGTCTATACCGTTTCGTAAGAAACCAGTTCTTCCACCGGGATTCTGGTCTGTGAGTGGCGCTCCGGGTCTGCCGCTTCCTCGTCCGAATACCCGACTGCAAGGATATTGACCGGCTCCAGATTTTCAGGAAGTCCAAACTCCCTGCTGATAACATCCGGCTCGAAATAGCAAATCCACACGGAGCCGAGCCCTAATTCCGTTGCCTGCAGCATCATGTGGTCTGTCAGTATGGAGGCGTCTATATCGGCGGTCTGCTTCTTATCAAACGGTCGCACCCATGCCTTTCCGTGGTCGGCGCAGACGATGACCGCCAGCGGCGCTCCGTAAAGGTTCGCCCCTTTCCCGATCTTCGCAAGCCCCTCACTGCTCTGCACAACAATCAGCCGGACGGGCTGGATGTTGGCCGCAGTCGGCGCAACGTGGGCGGCCTCCAGTATCTTTTTCAGCTTTTCCTCCTCCACCTTTCTGTCCTTATAGCCCCGGACGGAAGAACGCTTCTTTGCAATTTCGATAAAATCCATAGTGGCAAATCCTCTCTTTCTGTTATATACTGAACGTGTTGGTTAACCGTTGTCCCTATTTTAGCAGGACACAGAAATTGCACAAGAATGCACTTTTTGGGTAGATACTTCCCAAAAGGGTAGTTATTAAAAGTTGGAGGTATGCAATGGAATATTCAAAAGACCAGTTCAACTGCCC
>BLLT01000210.1 GCA_011958945.1 Lachnospiraceae bacterium
GAATGCTCCGCACAATGGAATAAACAAAATTTGTTTTGCGCACAACTTTTTTGTGTAAATTGCCAAGCGCGCTCCGCAGCCAGGGCTTTTGACACCCGAATCCTATAAACAAAAAAGCCGCACAGTAGCTGAACATCCGTCAGTTACTGTGCGGCTGATATGAATTAAAATCGGTATTACTGAGTTGCTGCCTGTTTGTCCTTTATGTGAAATGGTTCCTTATCACCTTCCAGTCTGCCCCCACCAAAGGGCGTATTGTAATGGAAAAAGAATGGTGGCAAATCCGAAAATCCTCTCTGATTAAGATTGCTCATGGATTTCTTCGTTTTCAGAAAACAACAACATATAGTGTTATATACGTTTTTATTTCTGTATTTAGTGTCATATGCGCGCTTTACAACACCTGAGCAACCTTGGTAATAATGGGTTTTCCGATTTGTCCTTATTATACCGTAAGGGCATACCCATGCCACCCTGCTTATTGAATCCGGGGCAAATATAAAGGACGTGCAGGTCCGCCTTGGCCACACAAATATCCAGACTACGCTGCAGACCTATGTGCACGATACGGAGGCCATGGCCGAACAGTCCGTAGACCTTTTCGAAAAGATAACAAGCTGCAAGACCTCGTAAAAAAAGGGAGGTTGGACAGCACATTCAGTGCCGTTCAGTCCTCCCCTTAACACTTTTGCCAATTCTGCACTGAACCGGTGGCAAATCGGTGGCAAACCGCCCATTCCCAAGCCTTCCAATGACTTGAAAACCCTTATTTTATGCGGCTTAGGCAACAGATTGTCTCCACATGGCCGCAAAACGGAAACATGTCCACGCAAATTCCCCGCACCGCCCGATACCCTCTTTTCGTCATATATTCCAAATCCCGTGCCAATGTCTCCGGGCTGCAGGAGATATATACCACTTTATCCGGCGACAGCTTCACTAATGCATCCAAAAACACCTCATCGCTCCCAGTCCTTGGAGGGTCCATGAACACCGTATCCACCCGCTCCCCCTGTTCGGCCATCTGAACCATAAATTCCCCTGCATCCATCTGGTAAAAATCCACATTTTTGATTTTATTCCGTCTGGCATTGGCGACAGCATCTTTCACCGCATCCCCATTCAGTTCCACTCCGATTACATTCCGTGCCTTGCCCGCTGCAATCAGCCCTATGGTTCCGATTCCGCAATAAGTATCCAATACTGTTTCTCTTCCCGTCAATCCTGCATATTCCATAGCTTTATGATATAATTTCTCCGTCTGTACCGAATTGACCTGATAGAACGATTTCGGGGATATCTTAAAATGGATGCCGCATAAAACATCTTCGATATATCCCTTGCCGTAAATAACCTGCCCATTATCGCCAAGCACCATGCTGGTTTTCTTTTCATTTACATTGATTACAATAGTCGTAATATCCGGATGAAGTTTTAATAGAGCCTTAACAAAATTATTCTTCGACGGCAAAATAGGAGAACCCAGCACAAGCACCACCATAATCTGCCCTGTGGCATGAGCCACCCTTACCATCACATGGCGCAGCAAACCATATCCTGTATCTTCATCGAAAGTTTTTATCTTAAAAGACGGCAATAACGACCTGATAGATGCGATAATGGCATCCGCCTTCTCATTTTCCAGCACACATTCTTCGATAGGTATAATATAATGGGTTCCTTCTTTATACACACCGGATAATGGTTTTCCCTGTCTGTCATGGGTAAAAGCCGCATTTACTTTATTCCTGTAGCGTTCCGGCTGCTCCATCCCTATGATGCCTTCCAGCCTGACATAAGGT
The DNA here is from genome assembly GCA_011958945.1 of Lachnospiraceae bacterium. Lineage (GTDB taxonomy): Bacteria > Bacillota > Clostridia > Lachnospirales > Lachnospiraceae > Kineothrix. The sequence continues at coordinate 1,803 of BLLT01000210.1, forward strand.
TTTAACAGCTTTGCCGTCTCCTTTTCCTTTAACGTAAGCTGTTCTTGATAAGGCAAGTGAAGCATCTGGCAGCCCCCGCATTCCCCAAATGCGCGGCATCTGCCCTTTCCCTTTTCAATTTCCCACTTGCTTCTTGCGGCATTCCTCTCTTCTGCCTGAATTTTTCCTTTTTTACCACTTTGACCCGCAGCAAATCTCCCTCTTGCCAAAGGGGCTCTCCCTTCCAAATACCTTCTTGATGCCACTTTTCCTTCCGTACCAGTTTTCCCTTCTGTAGAAAACCCTTTCTCTCTTCCCCTCTGCCCTTCGTCTTTGGCGCCTTTTTTTATGGCTGAGTCCTTTCTCATGCCAGGGGTTCTTTCTACACCAAAGTGCCTTCCTGCACCTGGATTCCTCCCTGTACCATCATTCCTTCCTGTGCCTGGATTTCCCCCTGCACCTGGGTTTCTTCCTGCGCCAACATTCCTTCCTTCTCCAGTGTTTCTCCCTGCACCATCATTCCTTCCTGCACCTGGATTCCTCCCTGTGCCAACATTCCTTCCCGCACCTAGGTTCTTCCCTGCACCAACATCCCTTCCTGTGCCTGGATTCCCCCCTGCACCAGTCCTCCCTGCTCCAAATCGTCTCTCCCCATCAGAACCCTTCCTTGCACCAGAGTTCTTCCCTCTGCCAAAGTTCCTCACCGTTTCCTCTCTCTTTCCCATCCTCACACTTTTCCTTTCCTCACGATGTAACTATGCGTATAACCATATTCCCTTTCCGAAACTCTCACTTTTCATCCACAAACCTCTCCATAAATCCTATCACCTTCTGCCTGTATGCCTCCGGTTCTACCAGATTACTGGTTCCATGGGCTGCCCTGTCCACGATGAAAATCTCTTTTTCCGCCCCACAAGCATCATAATTCATCTGGCTCATCCTGGCGGGCACAAACTCATCCTTCCCCCCATGAATAAATAATACCGGTATCCGATTCCATTTCATGCTGTCCACCACGCTGCATTCCTGAAAATGAAACCCTGCCTTTGCACGGCATATGTAATCCGCCACATATAGGAATGGGAACTTAGGCAAATGGAAATCTCTTTTTAACACATGTGCAAGAATATCCCACGGGGAAGTAAAACCACAGTCCGCAATCAAACCTTTCACCTGTTTTGGGAGTTTAAGCCCGGCCGCCATAAGCACCGTCGCGCATCCCATGGAAATCCCTGCCAGGAAAATATTGCACTTTCCCCCAAAGCGCCCAGCCATATATTCCGTCCATTGTACCAAATCATAACGTTCTTTTACGCCAAAGCAAATATATTTCCCTTCGCTTTCCCCATGGGCCCTTTGATATGGAACCAAAAGATGATACCCCATATCGTGGTAAAATTTCACCAGATTGGCAAAATCCCATACTATCCCCTTATTCCTGTAGCCATGCATAAGAATCAATATTTTATTTCCTTCCCCCTCTGCCGGAAGGAAATATGCCACCAGCTTCAGCCCATCATGGCTGGTCATGGTGATGCGCTCCTTTTCCTGTTCCTCAAACCAGGCTTTCCCAGCCTCCAGTTCCTTTCTAAAATCAGCAAAACCCAGCCCTCTTTCCGGCTGGCTGCCGCCTGCTCCGCATCTTTCTTCCCTCTTCTTCTTCCTCTTCGCAATCCGGCCGTTGATATTATTCCATAACTTTTTCAGCCCTTCCCTTTGCAGCAGCGAATCCCTATCATCCCGGCACACTGCCAGCTGAAACAACCCGTTGGAAATCCCGTACACCGGCAGCGCCAGCAGCAAAGCCCCAATACTGAGCAGCTTTCTTTTTATCTTCCTTCCCCTTTTCTGATTCCCCATATAAATCTCCATTTCCATACCGCCCTTTGCGGCCCTATTCCCTCTTCTTTTCATTTCACCACATCCCATAAAGCCTTCTGCCCTTCATATTGGGCGTTCATCCAATCCACTGCTTCCTCCAGCCCTTCTTCATGAAAGCCAAACTCCATCCTCTGCTTCTTTTTTTCCGGGGTAGCCGCATACCCAAAAGGCTCCGGCCATATAGTAACTTCCAGTTTTGTTTCCTCCCCTTCCACCTTTTTCCGCAGCATATAACGCATCCCGTCCATGCTCCCGGTATATTCTTCCTTTTTCACATAATTCAGCACATGAAATTTATCTTTTTCTACCATCCTCTATTTCCCTTTATTTTTATGTATAGCATATGATACCCAAACTTATTCCTGACCTGCTCGCTAAAGCCTAAAATTTCCTATAAGGAAAAAAAGAACCCGCAATAACAATTATTGCGGATTCTCCTATCGGAGTGACAAGACTTGAACTTGCGGCCTCTACTTCCCTAAAGTAGCGCTCTACCACCTGAGCCACACCCCGAAACGCAATAACTATTATATACGCTAAACGAAATAAAATCAACCCTATTTCTTTAAATTTTTCATTTTTTGATTTTTTTCTAGTTTTTCAGGCTTTCGGGAATTTTTCATATTCACATCCTCCCGCAGAAGGCTATAAATAGTGGATACAATAGGAATAAAAATCAACATCCCCGATACTCCCATCAAGCTGCCGCCCACCGTCACTGCCGCCAGTACCCAGATGGATGGAAGGCCCACCGAATTCCCTACCACATGGGGGTAAATCAGATTCCCTTCTATCTGCTGCAAGACAATAAAAAGGAGCAAAAACCATAGTGCCTTTACCGGATCATCCACCATAATGAGAAAGGTCCCTACGAAACATCCGATAAAAGCTCCCACAATAGGTATCAGCGCCGTAAATGCAATCAATACCCCCACAAGCAGCGCATATGGGAAGCGGAAAACCGCCATAGCTACCACAAACATACTTCCCAGAATAACGGCCTCCATACATTGCCCTGTAATGAAATTTGTAAAATTTTTGTCCGCGATAGATACAATTTCCAAAGTACGCTCATATACCCTTGCAGAGAAATATGCACGGATAATCCTTTTGGCCTGATTTCCCAGCCGTTCCTTCTGTGCCAGCACATAAAAGGCAAAAATAAGAGATACGAACAGATTGACAACTCCCCCTATAATCGTAGACGCCACGATTACCGTAGATGTCACCACGCTGCCCAGCCCGTTCTTCATGAAATTCACAATGCCATTTAGTATAGAATCCCAGTTGATACTTTCAAAATTAAATTCCTCCAGCAATGCTACAAACTCCGGCTGGGAAGCAAAAAGCTGTTCCAGCCAGGCCTGTGCCTCCACAAAGAAAAGCGGTATCTCATTGCCCAGTTCTACCATCGTCTTAATCAACTGGGGAATCACCGTGACAATCACCAGAACAATTACAAAAATCACTGATAAAAAGGCCATAAAAATACTCGCAGGCCTCTTTACTTTTTGCATTTTGGGGCTTTTCATGCCCTTTAACATATGATTTTCAATTGCGGACATGGGAATATTCAATACAAAGGCAAGTACCGCACCATAAATAAACGGTTTCAATATGCCAAAGGTGAAAAAGATTCCTTTCATTACGACATCAATTTTCATAACCGCCAAACAGACAATGGCCGTAAAAATAATTAAGCTTCTAATTTTCTTCATATTCTCTCGATTCAAATCCATATTTTACCGCTCCTGTGTATCTTTCTCATACTATCCCATTTGTATCTATGGCATATTCCTATCGCTGCCGCTTCCGGCAATGCCCCCATTTTCATCCGAAAGCATCCCTCAATGCAATCCCTCTCACCCAAAGCTTTGACAATGAAACTATTCCACGGCAATTCTCATTGCCCCTTCTTCGCTGCCTTTAAAAGCGCCACCACATAATTCCACACTCTTTCCGTAGAAGATATGCTCAGCCGTTCCTCTGTAGTATGGATATTTTTCATATCCGGCCCTATGGAAATGCATTCCAAACCCGGTATCTTGGCCGAAAACAGGCCGCATTCCAGGCCGGCATGAATCGCTTGTATTTCCGGTTCTTTCCCATACAAATCACAAAAAACCTTTACTGCCATATCACGGAAGGGGGAATTTTTCCGGTAAGCCCAGCCCGGATAGTCCCCGCGCACTTCCTGGGATGCCCCTGCAATAGAAGCTATACTCTTAAGCTTTGCAATCAATGCCCCCTTTGCGCTTTCCAGGGAACTTCTTACCGAAAACTGCATTGCTGCTTTATTTTCCTTTAGCGATATAATCCCCAAATTCAAGGAAGTTTCCACCAGCCCTTTCATATCGGCGCTCATCGCCTGCACTCCGCATGGTGCCGCAAAAAGCAGCGAAACTACCTTCATGGTGTCTTCACCGGTCACACAGGAAATTCTCTTTTCTTCTGTTTCTTCTAACTTTTCTGTCTCTTCCAGCTTTTCTACCTCTATCCGTATATCCGGATCCTTCGTCTGCAATTCCTGGCGCAGTTCTTCTTCCACAGCTTTTACCCCATCCATCAAAAGCCTTTCTTTTTCTTCCCCGATTACAATAACCGCCCTCGCTTCCCGAGGTATGGCATTATCTGCCAGGCCCCCCTCCAGTTCTTCTAAATAAAAGTCCATGGATTGGCTAAGGCTATACAGCAGCCTCCCCAAAAGGGAATTGGCATTCCCTCTCTCTTTATCGATTTCCGCACCGGAATGGCCTCCCTGCAGCCCTTTTAAACGAACAGCAAATCGCTTTCCTGACCTTTCTTCCCTGGCCACAGGAAGCGTCCAGTCCACCCTTGCACCCCCGGCACAACCGGCAAGGATAAAGCCTTCCTCTTCGGAATCCAGGTTCAGCATCCTCCTGCCCTGAAGCATAGAGACATCCAGTTCCCTCGCCCCGTCCATGCCCACTTCTTCATCTACCGTAACGATTACTTCCAGCCGGGGGTGGGCTATCTCATTGGAATCAAGAATCGCCAAGGCATAGGCTACCGCAATCCCATCATCCCCGCCAAGGCTGGTATCTTCCGCCAATAAATCATCTCCGTCAATGGCGAGGCGAAGCCCCTCCTTTTCCATATCGATTAACGCCCCTGGTTTCTTCACTGCCACCATATCCATATGCCCCTGCAAAATCACAGGTTCCGCATCCTCATACCCCGGCGCTGCTTCCTTAATGATTATCACATTTTTACATGTATCCTGAATATAGAACAAATCCCTCTCTTTAGCGAAATTTACCAAATAGTCACTCAATCTGTCTATATTTCCTGAGCCATGAGGAATTTTACATATCTCTTCAAAATAATAAAATACCTTCTTTGGATTTAAATTATCTGTTACTGACATTAATGTACTCCCTTTTCCTTTCCTGGCCGCCACTCCTATACTATATATCCCATTCCCAGACACGGAATCCGAAAGCCTTATATTTATGCCGGCCACCACATTTTTCCCCTGCTTTTTTCTTAAACCACATGATGGATAATATATATAGTATACACTGATTCCCGAAAAATGCTAATAAAAATTTAATAAAAAGAATTGGCCCAGCGGCCAATTCCAAAGAATGCTTCGCATTCTTTCCTGGT